>DATLII010000548.1:0-8083 GCA_035539495.1 Dongiaceae bacterium | reverse complement strand
GAAATGCTGGCAGAAGCCGGCGCCAAAGTGACCATTTTTGATATGAATGAAGAAGGTGGTCAGGCGCAGGCGAAAAAAATCGGCGGCGCGTACATCAAGGTGAACGTCACCGATGAAGACAACGTGCGTGAAGCGGTGGCCGCCGCAGAAAAACAACATGGCATCGCGCGCATTCTGGTGAACTGTGCAGGCATCGCAACCGGTGCCAAAACGGTTGGCAAGGAAAACTCGCCGCATCCGCTGGGACAATTCCGCAAAACCATCGAAATCAACCTGATCGGCACTTTTACGGTGATCGCGCATTTCGCCGCGCGGTTATCCACGGCTGAACCGGTTGGCGAAGAGCGCGGCGTCATCGTCAACACCGCCAGCGTTGCTGCTTTCGATGGCCAGATCGGTCAGGCCGCGTACTCGGCATCCAAAGGCGGCGTCGTCGGCATGACGCTGCCCATCGCCCGCGATCTGTCTCAATTTGGCATTCGCGTGATGTCCATCGCTCCCGGCATTTTCTACACCCCCATGATGGCGGGTATGCCGCAAAACGTGCAGGACGCACTGGGCAAACAGGTACCCTTCCCCAGTCGCCTGGGCCAACCTTCAGAATATGCGTTGATGGTACAAAGCATTATTGCGAATCCGATGCTCAACGGCGAAGTCATTCGCCTGGACGGCGCGATCCGCATGCAGCCGCGCTGAAGCCTACGCGGTAGACGAACTTAATTGAGAAGTGACGACCATGACACTGAAAACACGTATTACAGAATTGCTGGGCATTGAATATCCCATCGTACAAGGCGGCATGATGTGGGTGGGACGCGCGGAATTGGCGGCTGCTGTTTCCAATGCGGGCGGTCTGGGTATTTTGACTGCACTGACGCAGCCATCACCCGATGATCTGCGCCGGGAAATCGATCGCTGCCGCGCCATGACCGACAAACCGTTCGGCGTGAACCTGACCATTCTGCCGTCGGTAAACCCACCCCCCTACGCGGCCTATCGCAAAGCGATTATCGATGGCGGCATCAAAGTCGTGGAAACCGCAGGCCACAATCCGCTAGAACACGTGGAAGACTTCAAAGCGCACGGCATCAAGGTTGTTCATAAATGCACGGCGGTTCGCCACGCATTATCCGCCGAGCGCATGGGCGTTGACGCCATTTCTATCGACGGCTTCGAGTGCGCGGGTCACCCCGGTGAAGATGACATTCCCGGCCTGGTTTTGATTCCTGCCGCAGCCAACAAAGTGAAAATCCCGATGCTGGCATCCGGAGGATTTGGTGACGGTCGCGGCCTTGTGGCCGCATTGGCACTGGGTGCAGACGGCATCAACATGGGCACGCGCTTCTGTGCTACTGTCGAAGCCCCCATCCACGAACGCGTTAAACAGTTCCTGGTGGAAAACGATGAGCGCGCCACCAACCTGATCTTCCGCTCACTGCGCAATACCGGCCGCGTCGGCAAAAACAGTGTGTCGGATGAAGTGGTGAAAATTCTGAAGAATCCGGACGCGAAATTCGAAAACGTGCATCACCTGGTGAAAGGCGCGGATGGCCGGAAAGCGTTGGAAACCGGCGATCTGGATGCAGGTCTGATTTGGGCAGGTCAGGTGCAAGGTCTGATCAACGACATTCCTACCGTTGCTGAACTGATCGACCGGATTGTGCGTGAAGCCAAGGATGTGATTCAGGCTCGCTTGAATCCCGTATTGGGCTGACATTTCGGAAAATGCTAACGCTGTGAGCCTGCTGGAGATGAATTCATTTCCAGTAGGCTTTTTTATTTGCTCAGCTTTAAATCGCCATCGCCGCCGCATACGCCGACGACCAGGCCCATTGAAAATTGTAGCCCCCTAGCCATCCCGTCACGTCCACCACTTCGCCAATGAAGAACAAACCCGGTTGGGTTTTGCATTCCATGGTCTTGGATGACAAACCATCCGTATCAACACCACCCAGGGTCACTTCGGCAGTGCGATAACCTTCCGTGCCCGCCGGTTTCAACGTCCAGCCATTCAGGTGTACGGCAATTCCTTCCAGCAGCTTGTTGCCAAACTCGGCCAACGGTTTTTCCGCCTGGCTTTTCCACCACAGGGCTTCCAGTTCCAGCACCAGTTTGCGCGGCAGCTTCTCCGCCAGCACAGTACGTAGCAACGCCTTGGATTGGGTCTGTTTGCAATCCAGCAGCCAGTCTTGCGCATCCAGACCGGGCAATAAATCCAGGCTCACCGTCTCGCCCTCCAGCCAATACGAGGACAGTTGCAACGATGCCGGCCCACTCAAGCCACGGTGCGTGAACAGCACATTTTCACGAAACGCGGTGCGCTCATTGCCGAGCACCGCGTCCACCGCCGCGCCGCTCAGCCGATTCGACAATTCCTTGAACGCGTCGGTAAAGGTAAACGGCACCAGACCTGCGCGCGTCGGCAATACATCCAAACCAAATTGCTGCGCCACTTCATATCCAAAACCGGTGACGCCCATCGAGGGAATCGACAAGCCGCCGCTGGCGATCACCAGCGCCGCGCCTTCCACCAAGCCTTGGTTGGTCTGCAGTTTGAAATGCCCGTTGTGCTCCACCGCTTGAATATCGCATTGCGTGCGAATCGCCACCCCGCCTTTTTCGCACTCGGCCAGTAGCAGATTCAGGATGTCCTGGGCGCTGTCGTCGCAAAACAGTTGGCCCAGTTTCTTTTCGTGATAGGGAATGCCGTACTGGGCCACCAGGCCGATGAAATCCCACTGCGTATAGCGGGACAGAGCCGATTTGCAGAAATGGGGATTGGCGGACAGGTAGTTTGCGGGCGTCACGTCCAGGTTGGTGAAATTGCAGCGACCACCGCCGGACATCAGAATTTTCTTGCCGACCTTGGTGGTACGCTCCAATACCAGCACTTTTTTGCCGCGCTGAGCCGCCTGTGCGGCACACATCAGGCCCGCCGCGCCACCACCGACAACCACTACATCAAACCCGCTCACTCAGAAAAAACCCTTTGTAAATCAGTCGATTTCACCCCTGCCTCAACCGCGCCGCCTGGATGGCTGGGCCCGGGGTCGCGGCATTTTAGCATGGCCGCCCAATACCATTGGCCGCGAGGCCTTTCGGACAGTCGGTGGAGCAAATTACAATTTTGACCGTCCAACTAAGATACGCGCACCCACGATTGGCACACGTTGAATTGTCTGGAGTCCACCATGCGTCACCTGTTGTCAGTGTTACTGGCCCTGATTCTGCTTACCCCACTTGCCCTGCCGGCCAAAGCCCGCCAGGTAGGTGACGTCACCCTGGAAGATCGCATTCAGGTGAAAGACCAGGCGCTGGAACTGAACGGTGCCGGCGTGCGCCACAAATTCTTCCTGGATGTTTACGTGGCGGGCCTGTACTTGCCCCACGCCAGTCATGACGGCAATACGGTGGTCACGGCCGACGAAGTCCAGTCGGTGCACCTGGTGATCACCTCATCTCAAATTACGCGCGACCGGCTGCTGGAGTCCATCGAGGAAGGCGTCCAGCAGTCTGCCGGCAAGGATTTTCCCCGTTACGCGCCGCGGATGCAGGAATTGCGGGAAGCCATCAATTTCAAGGTGAAGCCTGGGGACGTGTTTGAGTTCACCTATATTCCCGGTGAAGGCACCCACGTCACCATGAATGGCAAGCAGCTAAGGGTGCTGCCTGAGTTTGAGTTCAAGAAAGTACTGTTTGGCATCTGGTTGGGACCGGATCCGATCCAGCCATCGTTGAAGAAGGAATTGCTGGCGCTGTAAGTTGCAAAGCAGATCGAACTGATACCAACGAAAAAGGCCGCATCGCTGCGGCCTTTTTTATTTCGTGCTACACAAGCCTCGATGCCTGCGTTTCACTCACCCATCAGGCCGGCTGCTCCGGTGGATTGGCTTGCAACTGGAATTTGCTCAAGAACGGATTGGCGTACATCTCCAGGATCAGGTTCTGCACCCGATTCGGGCAGTCGGCAATACGGGCTGAAAACTCTCCGGCTATGCGCGACAATTCCTGGGTATCGATATTGGCCAGCATCTGCGTGGCCGAGTCCTGCAGGCTGCTCATTGCATCGCGCACTTTCTGCAACTGCTCATACGCCAGAATATTCGACGGGAACAGACGATAGCCCGCCACGATAGCCTGATCGATTGCAGCAGCGACTTCATCAGCGCTCTGGTAATCCTCTTTCAGCGGCGCGCCGAACTGGATATGCACCCGACCTTTCGGCAGCGCAATACCGCGCAGAATGCTTTCCACATCCTCGCCTTCGCGCTTCACATAGGAGGATTCTTCCCGCGCGTGCATTTCAGTGGCTTTCAGTACATCGCAGGGATCGTATTCATAAGAAATGGCCACCGGCACAATATTGAGCCGCGCCATGGATTCCGCAAAGGGAACCTGCTGCTTCTTGTTGTGGATATGCAGCATTTTGATGATTGCGGGATCGGTGCGATCGCAACCGTCTTTGGCGCGGCCTTCACGCTGGGCGATCCAGATGGAATTGCCCGCCGCACGGGTGTGGCTGATGTAACTGCTCAGCTCGGTCAGCGCCGCCAGCTTGGCCTTCAGGCCGGGCACCGAGCGCTTGACGATGAAACTCTTGTTCAACCGCAGCAGGTCCGACACCAGGGGATTGCTCAGCAAATTGTCGCCGATGGCAATTTCCGCTGAATGCATGCGCGATTGCATCAACACATAATTCAGTAGTGCGGAATCCAATGTGATATCGCGGTGATTACTGATGAACACATAGGATTGATCCGGGTCCAATTGCTCGAGTCCACCAAAGGTAAACTCGGTCATGGATTTCTGTATCACGCCAGCCACGAACTGGAACATCAGCTGCTGGAAGTCCGCTACCGTCTTCACACCGCTCAAATGCTGGGCGATACGGCGCCGGACCAGCTTGGCCAGGGGACGTTCGATATAGCGGGAAGCCCGGGGGAATTGCAGGTGAATCAGGGTGTGGATCAATGCCTCGCTGTGTAATAGACGATCTACTACTGCAGGCACTTCGTCGTCCTGGAAAGGACGGATGTCATCATAGGAATGCATGGATAAACGTTCTAACCACGGACATAGGGGTGGAAGCAGTCTGGCACCAAGTGGCGCCCTGCGCCAATCCAAATTGTAACGGAATGATGACACCCGTCATTGGAATGAATTTTGAAACAAATTGGCAGGACAGCGACGGATTTTGCATGTCCCGCCAATGTGGGACAGGCTACACTGCGTATGCTGTTTATATCGCTATCCATTTGGATTTATTGATAACTGAGGGAAGGAAAGTACCGCATGACCCCATTGAGTCCGTCTGATCAACTGTTCCTCTGGCTTGAAAAACGGCAACAGCCCATGCACGTGGGGGCGCTGGTTTTGTTTTCGTATCCCGAGGGAGCCGGTCCCAAATATGTGACCGAGTTGGCAGAATCGCTGCGGGTATGTCAGGCCCCCGAGCGGCCGTTCAATCAGAAGCTGGTCAATCGTTTTGGCCAATATTTTTGGGAAGAAGACGACCATTTCGACCTGGAACACCACTTTCGTCATGAAGCCCTGCCCAAGCCCGGCCGGATCCGGGAGCTGTTGTCACTGGTATCGGCGGAACACAGCAATCTGATGGATCGGGAGCGCCCCATGTGGGAAGTGCACCTGATAGAAGGCGTGCAAAACCGGCGCTTCGCGGTGTATTACAAAACCCACCACTGCATGATGGATGGGATCGCGGCCATGAGAAACGCATTGCGCAGCTTCAGTTTCGATCCTGCGGAAACCGACCGTCCGCCGGTGTGGTGCATGCCGCCGCGCAAACGGTCGGAAGGCCTGCCCAGCGCCACTGAAATGGTGAGCGGTCTGTCGAAATTCGCGGAAGGCGCCAGCAAGCAGCTGGCCACATTGCCGGTGATCGCGAAGGAGATGACCAAAACCTTGCGCAAGTCCCGCGAAGAGAAAGCGGACTATGTGTCGATCTTCCAGGCGCCCCACAGTATTCTCAATGAGCCGATCACTGGCTCACGTCGTTTTGCCGCCCAGTCCTGGCCGGCAGAGCGTTTCAAGAAATTGGCCAAGGCCTTCAGTTGCACCATGAACGATGTGGTGCTGGCGGTGTGTGGCAGCGCATTGCGGGAATATTTGATCAGCCGGCATGCGTTGCCGGACAAGCCGCTGATTGCCATGGTGCCAATGTCGATCCGACGCGATGACAGCGACAGCGGCAACCAGATCGCCATGATCCTGGCCAACCTGGGCACGCATGTGGCCGACCCGGCTCATCGCATCGGCATCGTCAAAGCCTCGATCAAGGATTCAAAGGATCGCTTCAAGGGCATGACCAAGGAACAGATGCTGAACTACACCGCAGTGATGATGGCGCCAGCAGGCTTCAAGATGCTGACGGGCCTGCTGCCGTCGTGGGCACCTTTCAACGTGGTGATCTCCAACGTGCCGGGGCCGAAAAAGTCCATGTACTGGAATGGTGCCCGCATCGAAGGCATGTACCCGGTATCGATGCCGATCGATCGCATCGCGCTGAACATCACGCTGCTCAGCTACAACGGCAATTTGGAGTTCGGCCTTACCGCTTGCCGGCGTACCCTGCCATCCATGCAGAAGCTGCTCACCTATATCGAGAACGGTATTCACGAACTGGAGATTGCGGCGGATATTTGATCCCCTGTTCTCGGGCGTGCCGACGCGTATACTGTGCGGCATTCCCGAACCTCCTGCCCTCGAGTCCGAGTCATGGCCCTGAAATCCACCATCTTCAAAGCTGACGTCCAGATTTCCAACATGGACGCAAATTATTATGCCAACCATAGCCTCACCCTGGCCCAGCATCCCTCGGAAACCGAGGAGCGATTGATGCTGCGGTTGCTGGCCTTCATGCTGCACGCCAGCGAGCGCTTGGAGTTCGGCAAAGGCATCAGCAACGACGACGAAGCGGCTCTGTGGGAAAAGGATCTGACTGATCAGGTTCAGCTTTGGATTGAAGTGGGCACGCCGGATGAGAAACGTGTACGCAAAGCCTGTCACCGGGCCGAGCGCGTGATCGTTTACGGTTACGGCGGCCGCACTGTGTCGATCTGGTGGCAACAGAACCAAAAGGCGCTGGAGCGATTCGAAAATCTGAAAGTGTTCAGCGTCGACCGCGATTTCAGCGCCAAGCTGGAAAAAATGTGTGAACGCACGATGCAGTTGCAATGCACCATCCAGGATGGACTGGCATGGGTGTCCAATACCAGCGACACATTGCAACTGGAAATGGAAACGCTGCAATAACGTTTATCCGTCCTCAACGTCCCGATCCAGGTTCTCCGTCACTTCCAGCCACAGCACATTGATGATGGCGAAAGCGCAGGCCAGTAACACGCCCAATATCCAGGTGAAATACCACATCGCGCAATCCTCTTCTCAATAAAGCGAATGACGGTTTTTTTCCAGATGGTCGACGCTGATGCGCCCCCACAATTTCGTGTAGCTCCAGATCGTGTAGCCCAGCACCGTGGGCACGAATACGCACGCCACCAATAGCATGACATTCAAGGTGAGCGCGCTGGAGGCGGCGTCCCATAACGTCAGGCTGTGATTCGGGTTCAGACTGGATGGCAGTACGAAGGGGAACAGCGCAACGCCGGCAGTCGCGACGATGCTTGCGACGCTCAATGCGCTGGTAAAAAACGCCAGACCTTCGCGCTGCAATCGCGCGAGGAACGCCGTCACCAACGGCAACACCAGCCCCGTCAACGGCAGAGCCAGCCATTCGGGCCGCTGCGTAAAATTGGTAAGCCAGGCGCCTTCCGTCACGATCACACTTTTGACAAGTGGATCCGCCACCGCATTCGGATCGGCCATATTGAGAATGTGCAGTCCATTCATTCCAGACCAGATCCAGAGTCCACCTACTGCGAACAGCAAACTGGTGGTTATCGCGGCTGCCACCGTAACCCGGTTTGCGCGTTGACGTAGGTCGGATTCCGTTTTCAATCCCAGCCACACACTGCCGTGCATCACCAGCATGGACAGACTCAGCAACCCGCACAGCAACGGAAATGGAGTGAGCAAATCCAGCAGGCCACCGTCGTAATGGGGC
>DATLII010000547.1:0-4767 GCA_035539495.1 Dongiaceae bacterium | reverse complement strand
CTGTAGTAGCTGACGTGCCTTGTCGAATCGCACTTGATCCAGCAGTTTGCGGAAGCTGGTGTTCTCCTCATTCAAACGCCGGCGAAAGCTGCGCTCCGGCAGGCCAAACGTGGCCGCCACTTCCTGCACCGCCGGAAAAGTTTCACTGAATAGCCGCAGATAGTCGTGCACTTGCTGGCTTAACTGGTCGGACGCGTGAGAGCGTTGCAGCAGCAGACTATCGCACTGCTTTTGATAAAGCGCGTGCGCGGTTTTGTTGGCGGCGGGAAATGGCAGGCCGAGAAATTCGCTCGGCATCGGCGCACAGGCTTCGGCGCTGCCGAACTCCACCGGACATTGAAAACGTTCTTCGTAGGCGCGAATGTCACGGGGTTTGGGATAAGGCAGATAAATCCGCAGCGGCTGCAATTGCAGGCCAACACTGTTTTGCAGATCCCTCATCAACTGATAAGTGCCGGAGATATCGCGATCGATCAGAAAACGGCGGCAGCTGGACGGCAATACAGAGGGACGAATGCAGAGACGGGATTCCTTTTCGCCCACATCCAATCGGAGCTCGCCGAACAGATAGGTAAGCGCCTGATAACGGATACCCGCCTGAAATGCCTCCCACACGTTGCGACAGGTCAGCAACAACATGATGAGGGGGCCGTAGCCCGCCAGGCTCATCATGGTGCCGATTTTCAGGCCTGCCAGTTCGTCCGGCACGGTGGGCAGCAAGTCGGCGTAAATGCGCAATTCCAGTGAGCGGTCGATGTCGCCGTCGGGGGATAGGTGGTCCAGATCGATGCCGTACTTCTGTTTCAGGCCAGACAGATCCGCGCCCTGGTCGCGCAGAGCCTGCAGGGTGTAGATGAAACCGAGGATGGCGCGTTTGGTCATGGCTTGAGGGCTTGGCCGAAAAATCAAGTCTGGTGAAGGCGCCCTGCCAAATCAAACGGGGCGGTTAGAATCAGGCGTCTGCAACCCCGCCCGCAGCAGCCATTGCACAATCGCCTCGCGTTGTTGCTGCGGGGTTGAATGGGACAGCAACCCTTCCACCACGAATCCTCCCACCGTGGCCAACAGCCCAGCCTGATCGGCAGGTACCCCCAGGGCGCGCAGCCGGGAAATCATCAATTGATCCAGCATCAGGTGAAAATTCGCGTGCCATTCCCGCACTGCCGTCGCATGTTCGATTCGCGCATGCACAGTGGTGATCAGCGCGCTGAACTGCTCGAACTGTTCAAGCAGCCACAACAGCTGCCTGTCCAGGGACTGATCGGCCATCATGGCATATTCCGACAGCCCTTTCCCCACCAGCCGGTTGAGCGTGGCCACCAGCATCTCGTCCTTGTTCTTGTAATACCAGTACAGAGTATTGGGGGCGACCCCGGCCTGCTCGGCCACCTGCGCCATGGAGGTGGCATCGTAGCCCCGTTCAACGAACAGCCGGGTGGCCACCGCCTCGATTTCTTCCTGCTTCACCTGTCGCTCAATATTGCGTTTGTTTTTTGCCATGGAAATACCGCGTTCAAAAGGGCTAACACATCTTGAATAATATACAGGGAGTGCGGAAAGCTTTTCCTCATTTCAGAACGTCTTTATGTCGCCGCTTTAGTGTTCCTTGAATGGATTCAGGCGATTACCCAGGTGGTACTGCAACGCGACCGGCAAAGGGCGCACGCTGCCGGCAACCAGCTTGTTCACCGTGCCTGGTACGCAGACCGGCTTGCCCTTCATCACGGCATTCCAGCCCTCGCGTACCACTTCATCTGCCTCCTGCCACAGCAGGCCGGGCAGCTTGTCAGCGGCATCGCGAGTGCCCATCGTGTCGTGGAATTCGCTACGCGTGAAACCCGGGCAGAGCGCGGTGACGTGGACACCCTGCGGTTTAAGCTCCATATCCAGCGACTGCGAGATATCCAACACATAGCGCTTGATACCGGTGTAGAGCAGGCTCGCACCCGGCGGGGAAAACGCCGCGAGCGAGGAGAGATTGACGATACGGCCCCACCCGCGGGCACGCATACCAGGCAACACGCGATGGCAAAGTTCAGTGACGGCCGTGACCATGAGCTGAATCTCGGCAGCAAGCTTGGGCCAAGGTGTGTCGGCGAATGCCGTCTTCCCGGAAAGTCCCGCATTATTGATCAACACATCGATGGCGATGCCGCGACTGTCGGCAAATTCAATTATGGAAGCGGGGGCGGCCGGATTGTTGAGGTCGGCGGCAAACACATCGCAGCGCACACCGTGCTGCGCGGTAAGCTCGGCGGCCAGTTCCTGCAAGCGCTCCACGCGACGTGCCACTAATAGCAGCGAATAGCCTTCGGTGGCGAGATGACGGGCAAAGGCGGCGCCGATGCCAGCGGAGGCGCCGGTAACCAGCGCGGTACGGTTGTTTGTGGTCATAGGATTCTCAATGTGAAAAAAGGGCGGGAAGTTCAAGTGGTCCGATTTCAAAGTTGGCGCGCCGACGACCGATATCGCTGCGGTACGGCGCGACCGCCCCTTCCAGTACGAAGGGGTAGGGAATGCGGCGCTGGGCGTTGGTAAAACCATAAGTACCCATGCCCAGATAGAGTCCAGGTGCGACCCGCCGAACTTCATCGACCATGTGTATGGCACCGCAGAGGGATTGGAAGTGCCGATAGATGAGCTGATATGCCGGACGGCCATCGAAGCGTGAAGGGCCCATCAGCGTCAGCATCGGATACCGCTGAACGATGCTGCGGCCTTGCTGAAACGTGTTGTAGCCGCGCCCCGTTTCGTCATCGACCGGGCGGAAAGCCTTGCACAGCCAGGTTTGGAACGGATTTTCCAAGACTGCCCGGCCTGCCATCTTGGCTAGCCAAAAGGGTTGCGCCAACAGGCTCGCGGAGTACTCCCCCTGCATTTCGGGGATGCCAGGTGCCTCCAGTGTTGCGAACAGCTGAAGTAGTTCGGCTGTTGAAAGCTGACGCAAGTTCCCGATCGATGTTATCGCGCTCATAACGCCTCCTATCATTTTGTTGAATGTGATTCAACAAAATGATAGTCAGATGTTGAATGGAATTCAACAAGAGACAGAGAGTGATTGGTGAATCTGCGTCGGCAACCTGTAAAGACTCATGATCCCCATCAACCTTTGGCCGGAATCCCAACCATTTGGCCGAAACTATCAATTATCCAGCCGGAAACATCCTGTCCACCGCCCGAAACCCCCGACTACCATTGAGACACTTCCAGCTGACCGAGGTGTACCCCATGACCGCCCGCGCCAATATTCAAACTGATTCCCGTCATGTCGACGTTGTCATCCTGGGGGCTGGCTTCGGCGGTCTGGGTATGGCGATACAATTGCGCCAGCAGCGCAACGACAACTTTGTGATCCTGGAAAAAGGCAGCGAAGTAGGCGGCACCTGGCGCGACAACAGCTACCCGGGTTGTGCCTGCGACGTGCAGTCGCACATGTATTCGTTTTCGTTCGAGGGCAAGGCGGATTGGAGCAAGCGTTACGCGCCCTGGAATGAAATTCAGGATTACATTCTCAAGACCACCGACAAATACGGTATTCGCCCATTCTGTCGTTTCAATCAGCAAGTCAATGCCGCGCGCTTCGATGAACTCAGTGGTCTCTGGACCGTCAGCACAAAAAGTGGCGAGACTTGGACCTGCCGTCACTTTGTAATGGCGTCGGGTCCGCTGCACGTGCCGCAGATTCCCAACATCAAGGGCCTGGAATCATTCAAGGGAAAAGTATTTCACTCGGCACAGTGGGATCACGATTACGATCTGATTGGAAAAAACGTGGTGTCGATCGGCACCGGCGGCAGCGCGATTCAATATTGCCCCGAGATCGCGCCGCAGGTAAAACAGCTATATGTCTTTCAACGCACGCCCGCCTGGGTGATTCCGCGCGATGAACGTGGCTACACCGGCCTGGAAAAATTCGCATTTGAAAAAATACCCGCGTTGCGCAAGTTGTATCGCGCACGTTTGTACTGGAGCAACGAATCTCGCGTCTGGCCGCTGTTCAATCCGCCGATCGCAAAAGCGATGCAGAAGCTGGCGGAAGCCTTTATTCGCTTTCAGGTGAAAGATCCGACGGTGGCGCAAAAACTCACGCCGGACTACACCATCGGCTGTAAACGTATTCTGATTTCCAATAAATATTTCCCCATGTTCAATCGGCCTAACGTTGAGCTGGTAACCGACGGCATCAAGGAAATTCGCGAACACAGCATCGTTACCGCAGACGGTAAAGAACGCCCGGTGGATTGCATCATTCTGGGCACGGGTTTTATCGTGGATCCGCGCGTTTATATGAAGGATTTTGAGCTGACCGGCGTCGGCGGCCGTGATCTACGGCAGGACTGGAAGGATCACCCCGAATGCTATTACGGCGTGGCGGCCAGTGGTTATCCTAATTTGTGGCAGTTGGTGGGGCCGAACTCCGGGCTGGGGCATAACTCCATCATCTTTATGATCGAGGCGCAGGTGCACTACATTTCTGAATGTATGAAGCTGATGCGAGAAAAAGGCGCGGACTTCATGGATGTGAAATACGGCGTGCAGCGCACATTCAACGACGAACTGCAGAAACATTTCAAAGGCACTGTTTGGTCGGAAGGTTGTGCCAGTTGGTATCAGCAGGCTGATGGTCGTAACGTGGCGCTGTGGCCCAAGTCCACCTGGCGCTTCTGGCTGGAAACGTTGCGGGCTAAGGCGTCCGATTACAACTTTGGTTATGCCGAAGCGCAGGTGGCGAAGTCATCGCGGAAAACCCGTGCGACGGTTTGAATG
>DATLII010000546.1:0-5666 GCA_035539495.1 Dongiaceae bacterium | reverse complement strand
CCGTAGCTTCGTGCGCAAGGGCATCGAAGCCTGGTTCACATTGCTGATTGAATTGATGTGGACTAAACAGCGGACGCTGGAGATCTACCTGAACGTGGTGGAATTCGGCCCAGGCATTTACGGCGTGGAATCGGCGGCGCGGGCGTATTTTCGCAAACCTGCGCGCTCGCTGACCTGGGGTGAATCAGCACGGTTGGCAGCCGTGTTGCCCAATCCGTACCGTTTTCGTGCCCAGCCCCCCAGTCGCTATGTGGCGCAGCGCAGCCAGTGGATTTACCGACAGATGGGGCAGCTGGGACAGGTGACACTGAACAAATTATGACTCTTGATTAATTACGCAATGCCATATTGGCTGCGGTAAGCGCGAATATTGGCAAGATGCGTATTCCACTCCGGTTGCTGCGCGGATTTTTCTTCGAGGAAAGTGATCAGCTGCTTCAGATTAACGATGCTGAGCACCGGAATGCCGAATTCCTTTTCCACTTCCTGAATCGCTGACAAATCACCTTTGCCTTTTTCCTGACGATCCAGCGCTACCACAACACCGGCTGGTTTGGCGGGCGTTTTGCCGATGATATCCATTACCTCGCGAATCGCCGTGCCGGCGGTAATCACATCATCGATGATCAGCACGCGACCCTGCAGCGGCGCGCCCACCAGATTCCCACCTTCACCGTGATCTTTCGCTTCCTTGCGATTGAAACACCAGGGCAGATCGCGGCCATGATGTTCCGCCAACGCTACTGCCGTTGTTGCGGCAATGGGAATGCCTTTGTAGGCGGGACCAAACAGCACGTCGAACGGCACGTCGGCATCGACGATGGCATCAGCGTAAAACCGGCCCAGCTTCGCCAACGCCAAACCGGAATTGAACAACCCGGCGTTGAAAAAATACGGGCTCTTGCGACCGGATTTCAGAGTGAATTCGCCAAAGCGCAGCACATTCAGTTGCAGAGCGAATTCGATGAATTGGCGTTGATAAGGTTTCATCACGACTCCGGAATTAAAATTACCAGCCCAGCGCTTTTTGCTGCAGCTGGAACAGTTCACGAATCCCTTTATCCGCCAGATCCATCATCGCGTTCATCTCCTCACGCTTAAACGGTTCACCTTCGGCCGTGCCTTGCACTTCCACCAGACCACCGTGCTGCGTCATCACCACGTTCATGTCGGTTTCCGCCCCGGAATCTTCCGGATAATCCAGATCCAGCACAGGCGTGCCCTTGTAAACGCCGACCGACACTGACGCCACCAGACGCTTGAGCGGATCATTTTTGACGCGGCCCTTGTTGAGCAGATGTGTCAGTGCATCCACCAACGCCACACAACCGCCGGTGATCGATGCGGTACGGGTGCCGCCGTCGGCTTGGATCACGTCACAGTCGATATAAATAGTATTTTCGCCCAGCAGTTTCAGATCCACCGCCGCCCGCAGCGAGCGTGCGATCAGGCGCTGAATCTCCAGCGTACGACCACCCTGTTTGCCACGCGCCGCCTCGCGATCATTGCGGGTACCGGTGGCGCGCGGCAGCATGCCGTATTCCGCGGTCACCCAGCCCTGGCCAGTGCCTTTCAGAAAACGCGGCACGCTTTCCTCCACGCTGGCGGTGCAGATCACTTTGGTATTGCCGAAGCACACCAGCACCGATCCCTCGGCATGACAGGTGTAATTGCGGGTGATCTGGATGTCTCTGAGTTGATCGGGGGCACGTCCGCTGGGGCGCATGGTGGAACTCCTTGAGGAAAAGCGGTAAATCAGTGCTGCGCAGACTGATAGTGGTAGACGGGGAACTGCACATGGCTGGCAGCGCGGTAGGGGTAATTCGATTCAGGGACGTCAGCGGCCAGGGAAGGCCGCTGTCGAGCGCACATGGATGTGCTTGTAGCGTGCCCTGAATCGAATTACCCCTGCCGCGCCGCGCCGATCAGAAAATCCGGCTGGCCCAACGCCATCCCCCGCCACAAAGGCCGCCAGTATACTCAAAATCGCCCCTCCCATCGGCCTGAATTTCCCATCAGCCCCATTCCGGCCAAACTTAGGTAGAATAGCCCGCCAAGCCATCCACCCCGGCCAGGAATCACTCCAGGAGCCACGCCATGATCCGCAGCATGACCGCCTTCAGCCGCAAGGAAATGAAAGCCCCCTGGGGAACACTGTCCTGGGAATTACGCTCGGTAAACCACCGCTATCTGGAAATCTCGCCGCGCCTGCCCGACACCCTGCGCGATCTGGAAAACCCCGTGCGGGAAAAACTGCGTCAGGGCCTGGACCGCGGCAAAGTGGAATGCACCCTCAAACTGAAAGCCGAAAACATCGCCCCGTCCCGCATCGACATCAACGAACAGTTCGTCAAACAGCTGCTGGAAGCGGCCCATCGCATCAGCGCTATCACCGGTGAAACGGCCAACCTGTCCGCCAGCACGCTGCTCAACTGGCCCGGCGTCATCCAGGCCGCAGAAACCGATCAATCGGAAATCCAGCAAACCGCCCTGACCCTGTTCGAGTCCACCCTGCAGGATTTCATCGTCAGCCGTGAGCGTGAAGGTGCTGTTCTGCAGCAAATCATTCTGGAAAAGCTGGACAAAATCGACGATCAGGTCGCCATCGTGCGGGGCCAACTGCCCTCTATCCTGTCTGCGCAAAAAGACAAACTGCTGTCCCGCCTGGCTGAAATCAGCGCCAACCCCGACCAGGACCGGCTGGAACAGGAACTGGTCTACCTGGCCCAGAAAGCTGACGTGGATGAAGAGCTGGATCGCCTCACCACCCATGTCCGCGAAGTGCGGCGCAGCCTGAAACAGGGTGGCGCCTGTGGCCGCCGGCTCGACTTCCTCATGCAGGAACTCAATCGCGAAGCCAACACCCTGGGCTCCAAGTCCGTCCATACCCTCACCACCCAGGTGGCGGTGGAACTCAAGGTGCTGATCGAGCAGATGCGGGAACAGATCCAGAATATCGAGTAACCGGCACCGGCTATACTCAAGCCATACCCCTACAACATGACGTAAGCGAAAGGCCCCGCATGCAAGGCACTCTGTTTGTTGTCTCCGCTCCCTCTGGCGCCGGCAAAACCAGTCTGGTCAAGGCGCTGGTGGAATCCACCACCAACATCCATGTGTCGGTATCCCATACCACCCGGACCCAACGGCCCGGAGAGACTCATGGGGTTAACTACTTCTTCGTGGACAAGGACCAGTTCGGCACCATGCTGAACGAGGGCGCCTTTCTGGAGCAGGCCGAGGTGTTCGGCAACCTGTATGGCACCAGCAAGCAGGCGGTGGCGGACAAGCTCAAGTCCGGCGTGGACGTGGTGCTGGAGATCGACTGGCAGGGCGCCCAGCAGATCCGCCGCCAGGCCCCCGAAGCCGTCAGCATCTTTATATTGCCTCCTTCACGCCATGTGCTGGAGCAACGCCTGATCGGCCGCGGCCAGGATCCGGCGGAGGTTATCCAGAAGCGCATGGCCCAGGCCACCGAGCAGATTTCCCATCATGTGGAATTCGACTACCTGATCATCAACGACGATTTCGACAAGGCCTTGCTGGAAATGCGGGCAATCGTGCAATCGCTGCGGCTGGGCATCGTGAAGCAGTGCGAGCGCCACGCCGGCCTGATCCAATCGCTGCTGGCCTGAGCACACGCTGCTTTTTATAAGCGTTATGAGGCCTTGTCAGGGCCGCCAAAACCAGTAAACTAGCCAGCTTGCCTGAAATTCCA
Organism: Dongiaceae bacterium; assembly: GCA_035539495.1. Lineage (GTDB taxonomy): Bacteria > Pseudomonadota > Gammaproteobacteria > Pseudomonadales > Ketobacteraceae > Ch67. The sequence continues at coordinate 1,948 of DATLII010000546.1, read as the reverse complement.
ATCGAGGTATCACAATGGCACGGGTTACCGTTGAAGACTGTCTGGGTAAAGTAGACAACCGATTCTCCCTGGTGCTGGTCGCGTCCAAGCGCGCGCGCCAACTGGCCACGGGCGGCAAAGATCCCTACGTGCAGTGGGAAAACGACAAACCGACCGTCGTAGCCCTGCGTGAAATCGCCGAAGGCTATGTGGATCAGTCGATCCTGACCCGCAAGCCAGAGCCGAAAGAATACAAAGAACCGGTATCGTTCCGTCACGCGTTTGCTGCCATCCAGGACGACGACGACGAATAAGCCTGACCCCGCCGTCACCCGCCTTCTCACGCATGCCCAATCCCTTTACACTTGAACGTCACTGAGGGATTGGGCACGTGCAAACAGTTGAAACCCTTATAGAAAAACTTCACTATCTGCCGCCGGAAGTGGCAGAGGACGTACGTCGCGCCTACCATTTCGCCGAGGAAGCCCACGAGGGCCAGTACCGCCGCAGCGGCGATCCCTACATCATCCATCCCCTGGCCGTAGCCAAGATCCTGGCCGACATGCACATGGATGCACAGAGCCTGGAAGCCGCTCTGCTGCACGATGTAATCGAAGACACCCACGTTTCCAAAGAAGCCGTCTCCGCCGCTTTCGGACCCATCGTCGCCGACCTGGTGGACGGCGTATCCAAAATTGGCGCCATCAAATTCGAATCCAAGGCCGAGGCTCAGGCGGAAAACTTCCGCAAGATGGTGCTGGCCATGACCAAAGATATCCGTGTTGTGCTGGTGAAGCTGGCGGACCGCCTGCACAACATGCGCACCCTCGGCGTACTGCATCCGCAAAAGCGCCGCCGCATCGCGATTGAAACGCTGGAAATTTACGCACCGATTGCCAACCGCCTGGGCATGAACAATATCCGCGTGGAGCTGGAAGACCTCTGCTTCACCCACATGTACCCGATGCGCGCCGCGCGGATCAAAAAGGCCGTCAAGGCTGCCCGCGGCAATCGCAAGGACATGGTGACGAAGATCCAGGATGCTGTGACCAAACGCATTTCCCGCGATGGTCTGACCGGCCGGGTGATCGGGCGGGAAAAACACCTGTACAGCATCTACAACAAAATGAAGACTCAGCACAAACCGTTCAACGAGATCATGGACGTGTACGGTTTTCGTATCGTGGTGGATTCGGTGGACATGTGTTATCGCGTGCTGGGCGCCGTGCACAACCTGTACAAACCAGTACCGGGCCGTTTCAAGGATTACATCGCGATCCCCAAGTCCAACGGCTATCAGTCGCTGCACACCACGCTGATCGGCATGAATGGCGTGCCGATTGAAATTCAGATTCGCACCGAAGATATGGAAGCGATGGCCAACAACGGCATCGCGGCACACTGGCTGTATAAATCCGATCCAGATCCCGCTGGCGGCGCGCAGAATCGTGCGAAAGAATGGCTGAAAGGCCTGTTGGAAATGCAGCAACGCGCCGGCAACTCGCTGGAATTTATCGAGACGGTCAAAATCGATCTGTTCCCGGACGAGGTTTACGTTTTCACACCGAAAGGCGACATCCTGGAATTGCCGCAAGGCGCCACGCCGGTGGATTTTGCCTACGCCGTGCACACGGATGTAGGCAACAGTTGCGTGGCGGCACGTCTGGATCATCGCCTGGTTCCACTTTCCACGCCGATCCAAAGTGGCCAGACCATCAAGATCATCACCGCGCCCGGCGCCTGCCCCAACCCGGCCTGGCTCAGCTTCGTCACCACGGCTAAAGCCCGCGCGAACATCCGCCACTTTTTGAAAACCCAGCGTCGTTCGGAATCCGAGTCGCTGGGCCGCCGTCTGCTGGACAAGGCACTGGGCGCGTTCGACCTGAACCTGGACGCCATTCCCGCCGACCGCATTCAGCAAGCGCTGGACGTTTCCAGTTTCAAAACCCTGGATGACCTGTTGGAAGAC
>DATLII010000545.1:0-3466 GCA_035539495.1 Dongiaceae bacterium | reverse complement strand
GTATTCGCCTGGTGTCGGAATGGTTCCCGGCGCGTAACGTTGGTTTGGCGGAAGGTGTCTACGGCGGCTGGGGTAATTTCGGTTCGGCCGCTGCTGCAGCGTTGCTGCCGCTGATCGCTGCTGCATTCGCTCCAACCGTAGGCTGGCGCATTGCGCTTACCGGCGCGGGTATTATTTCGATCCTGTACGCATTCGTGTTTTATCACTATGTACGCAACACACCGAAAGGCTCCACCTATTTCAGCCCGAAAAAAGCCGGTGGTCTGGAAGTCAGCTCCTGGGGTGATTTGTGGTTCTACTACGCGATGAACATTCCGCTGCACCTGGCGCTGGCGGTGCTGGTATGGCGTCTGTCGCCGCTCAACCTGAACCTGTTGCCACAGTTCTGGGCTAACCTGGCGTACATCCTGATTGCTGCGCTGGCTGCGATTCAGTTCCGTCAGATCTGGCAAGTGAATGCTGAACATCTGCGTGCCGGCGTGCCGGAGAATCAGCGCTTCAAGTTCAAGCAGGTGTCGATCCTGTCACTGTCTTACTTCGCGTCATTCGGTTCGGAAATCGCAGTGGTGTCCATGCTGCCGATCTTCTTCATGGACACCTTCGGTTTGTCGCCGGTGCAGGCCGGTCTTTCCACCGCTGGTTTCGTGGTGGCGAATCTGATCGCGCGTCCCGGTGGCGGCTGGATGAGTGACCGCATCGGTCGCCGTAAAGCGCTGAGCATTCAGGTGGGTGGTCTGGCGGTAGGTTATGCTGCCATGAGTTTCATCGACAGCGGCTGGCCGCTGTGGCTGGCAATCGCAATCACCGTCGCCAACTCCTTCTTCGTGCAAGCCGGTTGCGGTGGTGTGTATGCGGTGATTCCGCTGATCAAACGTCGCATGACCGGTCAGATCGCCGGTATGGCGGGTGCGTATGGCAACGTGGGCGGTGTGATTTTCCTGACGGTGTTGTCCTTCGTGCATGCTTCCACATTCTTCATGGTGATCGCCGCCTGTGCCGCTGTCGTGTTCTTTGCTGTGCAGTTCCTGGATGAACCGGAAGGCCATATGGTGGAAGTGCTGCCAGACGGTACCGTGCAGTTGATCGAAGTTCGTTAAAAAAGAATGCGGTATTCGTTAGCACGTTAAGAAAATCGCAAGCAGCTAAAAGCAAACGGCAACGGAATAATCTCCGTTGCCGTTTGCGTTTTTACCAGTGGCAATGGTCGCGTGATGATTACTGCTGCGAAGGATTCTGGTAACGCTCACCCTTCTCTGACAGCACCATCTGCACCCGACGATTCTGCTGACGACCAGCGGAGGAATCGTTGGTGGCCACTGGGTACTGCTCGCCGTACGCTTTCACTGCCATGCGATCGCGGGAAATGCCTGCCGTGGTGAGTTCATTCACGACAGCCTGCGCGCGCTCTTGCGACAGTTTCATGTTGTACTGGTCGCTACCCTGGGCATCGGTAAAGCCTTCCACCGTGACATTGGTTTCAGGATTTTCCTGAAGGAACTGCGCCAGGGTTTGAATGGTGCGTTGGCCGCCTGGTTGCAGCTGGGCTTTATCGGTTTCGAACAGTACATCCTGCAGCGTCAGTACCAAACCACGATTGGTTTGCTCGGCTTTCACATTTTCCATTTCCGATTGCAGAGCCATCAGTTTCTGCTCGGCGGTAGTGGCAGCGGATTTGGCTTGATTCAATTGCTGTTGCCGTGAGGACAGCAGCATATCGGAGCGGCGGCCTTCAGCTTCTTTCAATTGATTCTGAACGCTGCCGTGCACCGCGCGTTGGCGAGTCAGGTCGACTTGGTTTTCTGCCAGATAGAGTTGATGCTCATAAGCGTCCTTGTTGTCATCCAGTGCGGTTTCAGCGTCTTTCACCCGTTTTTTGGCGTCATCCAGTTCCACGGCGGCAAACTGATTGATCGTGGGATCCTGTTGCATCTGGCTGACCTGTTGTTGCAGGTTTTTCAGCTCGGCAGGCGGTTCATTACTGGCGCAACCAACAACCAGCAGGGCGCTGCCAATGATCATGGGATATAGCGGTTTCATGCGATTTCTCTCCCTTCCATTGCAATACGTGATGCTGTGTTGGCGTTAAGAACGCGCATCCAGTTCGCTTTTCAGCGCATCAAGGTTTTTGTTTACTTCGTCCAGCGCCTGCTTCAATTTCTCAGTTTGCGCGGTGGCTTCTGCGAGGCGAGCATCAGCAGTGGCCTGTTCCGCCAGGCGTTTGGCCTTCAGATATTCTTTCTCGTCCATGGCATGTTCTGCCTGATCGATTTTTTCCTGGGCGCGTTTCATGGACAGAGCAGCATATTGCTCGGCATCGGCAGTGTCGGCGTTTTCCACTTGGGTTTTGGCTTGGGCTAATTGGGCTGTGGGTGGATCCATGGTGTTACAGCCAGCCAAAACGGCCAGTAGGGGCAGCACGGCCACTGTGCTTCGAGTTAAGGTTTTCATCCAGACCTCCTGGTGCTTGTGTTGGCATCTTGCGGTTGCGTGACACGCTATAGATTCAAGTTTCGGTCCAGCTGTCGAGGCAGGGCAGGCGGAAGCGTAAGTGAAAGAGGATTAATCATTGATTTAATGATGATATCTGCGTGAAAAATCTGTTGCGCAGACTCATCGATCTTCCATTCATTGCGACAGTAAACGCCAGCGGTGTGTAAGAATTGCAGGCAGATTCCTTCTATTTTGCAAGGACGTTCGCGCAGCAGATAGCGTCTTCCACATTGCGTGATTGACCGGCGACGCGGCTTCGTTAGAATGCCTACGGGCTTGAATGCACATACTCAGCAATTTCATTTTTTTCCAGGTCAGGGTTGGCCAATGTCACTTCAGAATCGAACAGCCAGGCTTGCAGTGGCCGTGGCGCAACACTCCAGTGCCGGCGTTAAACCTCGCAACGAAGACAGCATTGCCATCCAGATTCCTGAAGATAGCCAGCTCGTCACCAAAGGCATCGTGGCTGCCATCGCCGACGGTGTCAGCGCGGCTGAGGCTGGGCGCGAAGCGTCCGAGATTGCGGTCAAAGGCTTCATCAACGATTACTATTCCACGCCGGATTCCTGGAGCGTCAAACAGTCGGCCCACAAAGTGCTGATCGCGCTCAACCGCTGGCTGTATGGCCGCGGCCAGAAGTTTCTGGAAGCGGAAAAAGGTTACGTCACCACGTTCAGTACTCTGATTCTGAAATCCCAGGCGGCTTATCTGTTTCATGTAGGCGACTCGCGCATTTACCGTTTACGCGATGGTTCGCTGGAGCAGCTCACCCGCGATCATGTCGCGCGCATTTCCGCCGATCAGTGCTATCTGGCGCGCGCGTTGGGCATCGATTTGAATCTGGATGTGGATCTGAAGATTCTGGATCTGTTGCCCGGCGATCTGTTTCTGCTCACCACCGATGGCGTGCACGGACACATCGATGCGCGTGAATTGCAGCAGCGTTTGCTCGACGGTGAAAAAGATCTGGATGCGC
>DATLII010000544.1:0-4739 GCA_035539495.1 Dongiaceae bacterium | reverse complement strand
TGTCGGAAGCCGCGGGCGAATACCTGCGCGTGGGTGTCGTCGCGCCCTCTGCAGCGGTACGCGCCAACGCCGAATACGACGCCGCCAACATCCTGCTGGAACAACAACAGTACGACAAAGCGATTCCCGTACTGGAAAAATTCCGCAAAACCTTCCCCAATCACGAACTGGCGAAGAGCGTACCGGCCAAGTTGAGCCTGGCTTACGAATCAACCGGCAACCTGGGCGCCGCCTCCACCGAACTGGTCGCCATCGCCGCGTTGAACAAAGGCAGCGATCCGGAGCTGGCACGGCAAGCCCTGTGGCAAGCCGCCGGCATGAAGGAAAAAACCGGCGACACCGGCACCGCACTGAAACTGTATGAGCAATATGAGCGCGAATACCCCAATCCGGTAGGCGCGCGCATGGAAGCCCAGTACAAAGCAGCCACGATGTACGAAAAAGCCGGCAACAGCAGCCAGCGCCTGGTGTACCTGAACAAACTGGTGGAAAGCCATCAGCGTGCTGGCAGCGAAGCCAACGACCGCACTCGCTACCTGGCCGCATACGGTTCTTACAACGCCGCCGATGTGCAGTTCCAGAATTTCAGCGCGATCCGCCTGAACCAGCCGCTGAAACAAAGCATCGCGCGCAAGAAAGACGCCATGCAAAAAGCCAGCGACGCCTACACCAATACAGTGAAATTCGGTGTCATCGACTTCACCACTGGCGCCAATTACAAGCTGGGCGAGTTGTATCGTCAGTTCGCTGAATCCATCATGCAGAGCGAACGGCCCCGCGGTCTGGATGAAGCAGCGCTGGAAGAATATGAAATCCTGCTGGAAGACCAAGCCCTGCCGTTCGAAGACAAGGCCATCGAAATCTTCCAGACCAACGCCGAGCGCACCAAAGATGGCGTCTGGGATGAATGGATACAGAAAACCTACGACTCTCTGCGCAAGCTGAGCCCGGGTCGTTACGGTAAGACCGAACTGGTGGAGGAGTCCGTCGATGTCATTTACTAAGGACACCTTCACCGTCGTCACCTTGGCTGCCGCACTGCTGGTGTCGGCCTGCTCCAGTAACGAGCCGAAAGACAAGGATTTCGATATGCCGGAATCCGTGGTGGTGGATCTGGAAGGCGAAGGCGCCACCGATGTCGCAGCAGAGGAAGCAGCAACAGAAAAAGCCGATGCCGATGGTGCAGAAGCCGTTGCCGAGGACGCCGCACCGAAAAAAACCCAGCCCGACCAGGATTCCGCTGCCGTACTGGAACGCCTGCGCGCCCAGGCCGCACCGGTGACAGCTCGCGATCCCGATCATGAAAAACAAGCCAAAGCCGCCAAAGAACCGTTCGAGCGTGCGTTGCTGGAAATGAAAAAAGGCAATCTCGATGGTGCGCTGTCGCAGTTCCGCCAACTGTCGTCGCAATATCCAGCACTGGCAGGCCCGGTGGTGAACCAGGCCATCATTCTGCGCAAAAAAGGCCAGCTGGATGCGGCGCACAAACTGCTGCAGGACGGTTTGATGACACACGGTCGCAATCCGTATTACCTGAATCAGCTCGGCATCTATAGCCGCGAGATGGGTCAATTCAAGAAAGCCCAGGCCAGTTATGAATCTGCGATCCGAATCGACGAAAATTACGCCAAGGCCCACTATAATTTAGCGGTGCTGGCAGATCTGTATCTGCACGATCCCGCACTGGCGCTGCGCGAATTTCAAACATATCAGAAACTGCTACCGGCACCGGATGAAAAGGTGGCAGGTTGGATCAAGGAAATTGAGCGCCGGCAGGCGCCCTGACGCAAAGCGAGAACGAACGTGAAACGGAAACTCTACTGGCTTGCCCTCCTCTTCCTGCTGCCGCTGTCGGTGCAGGCATTGGAAGAAGGCACCACCATCATCGGCACCAAGGAAGCGCCGAACGTGCTGAACGTGGTGCCCTGGCAATCCCGCGAATTGGGCGTCGATCCCTGGAATGCGACACCGACTCACGACTCGGATCTGCTCAATGAATCGCTAAAACCGGTGGACCGCGACGAGTTGCAGCGGCAGGTGGAATACTTTAACCTGCTGCAGGATTCGTCACCGCAAGCCGTTGAACCATAAGAATTTTTTAAAAGAATTTCAGGAATAACCCGGTTTCGTACTACAGGAGAGATCCATGAGCTTAGTTGAATTGATGGCCCTGGTTGAGACAGCGCCTGCCGTAACCACTGCGGTCGTCACCGAACGTAGTTGGTGGGAAACCGTCGTTGCATTCTTCCAGGATGGCGGCTGGTTCATGTACATCACACTGACCATTGCCGTCGTCGGCGCCATTATGTCGATCGAGCGTTTCATCGTGATTACACGCACGCGAGTCGCCAATCAGCAAATGTGGAAGCAGATCTTCCCGCTGCTGACGCAAGGCAAATTCAAACAGGCTCATGACATGGCAAAAGCCTCCAATAGTGCGATTGCTCGCATCCTGCTGTACGGAATGGCCCGCATGCAGTACGCAAAATCCCACGAGGAAATCGAGCAGGCCATGGACGAAGGTCTGATGGAAGCCATTCCCCTGCTGGAAAAACGCACGCCCTACATCGCTACTTTCGCCAACGTTGCCACCCTGCTCGGTCTGGTCGGTACCATCTTCGGTCTAATCAGAGCGTTCGCCGCAGTAGCCAACGCCGACCCGGCGCAAAAAGCCAACATGCTGTCGTCGTCCATCTCGATCGCACTGAACAACACCGGTTTCGGGCTGATGGTGGCGATTCCGCTGCTGCTGATCTTTACCTACCTGCAGGCCCGCACCACCGAAGTGGTGGACAGCCTGGAGATGGCTACCGTGAAATTCCTGAACGTGTTGCGTCAGGCTCAGCAATCCGCTGGCGCCAAACCCACCAGCACGGACACCACCAAGTAATCCGGCGTTCACCCGGCTTTTCAGTCACACGCATCTTGGCAGGACACGAATCAGGGTATGAGCAGACGACGTCGCAAGCATCATAAGGAAGGCAATGACATTGATGTCACCCCGCTGCTGAACGTGATGGTGGTGCTGGTGGCATTCCTGCTTGCCTCCGCTGTGTACGTGCACACGGCTATCCTGCAGCTGACGCTGCCGACCGGTGGTGGCCCGTCGTCGAATCCGGATGAAAACAAGAAGCCCCTGATACTGGAAGTCATCATTTACAAGAACCGGTTTGAAGTGACCGATCGCCAGACCGGGCCGCTGAAATTCATTCCGTTCCTGGATGGCAAATATGATTTCAACACGCTGTCGTTCTATCTGCAGGTGATCAAGAACCGCTTCCCGGATATCAAAGAAGTGAGCATTCTGCTGGAAAAAGACACACCCTACGATCTGCTGATCCAGACCATGGATACCGTGCGCGCCAAATATGATGTGGTGAAAGGCGAGCGCGTCGAATATGAACTGTTCCCGGAAATTTCCATCGGGGATGCACCGCCGGATCAGGTAGGTACTGAGCAGCCTGTTCCGCAAACAACCGCTCCGGCGGCAGGAGGCTGATCATGTCGAAGAAACAGTCTGCCCGCGCCCGCCGGATGGAACGCCGTCACAGCCGCACCATCGTTGCCAAGATCAGCCTGGTGGCGATGGTGGATATCGTGACCATTCTGGTGTTCTTCCTGCTACTCAACACTGCGTCCACAGTCGAGCTGCCCAACAACAAGCTGATCGTGCTACCACAATCGATGTCGCTGATCCCGCCGGGGCAGGAACTGGTGGTAATGATCACGTCCAAGGATGTGATCGTGCAGGGACGCGCCGTGATCGCAACGCCAGATGTGTTGACTTCGCCGCTGGAAACGATTCCGGAATTGACCGCCGAACTGGCCTATCAAAGCACCAAGTCAGAACCCATTACCAATCCTGACGGCACCCAGGAACGTCCGCTGACCGTCCTGGCTGACCGCGCCGTGCCGTACGAAATCCTGAAAAAAGTGATGATGACCTGCAGCGCAGTGAAGTATTCGAAGATCTCGCTGGCCGTTCTCCAGAAAGAGGAGAAACTCGGATCATGAGTGCAGGGCTTTACGAAATCCAGCCACAGTTACCGTGGGATGTCTCGGCCGACGAAAAACGCCGCCTGGTCATACTCTATTCGACCGCGCTGGTGTTCGTTGCATTGTTCGCCACTATGATCTGGCTGACACCGGTGCGGGAATTGGATCGCTCCGTAACCGAAGCGGTGCCGCCCCGCGTGGCCAAAATGCTGATGCAGCAAGAAGTGAAACCGCTGCCTCCCCCGCCGAAACCGGAAGTGAAGCCCGAGCCGGAAGCGCCGAAGGAAGAACCGAAACCGGAACCCAACCCGGAGCCGGAACCACCCAAGCAGGAAGTGAAAAAAGAGCCGCCCAAAAAAGTAGAGCCGAAGAAAGAAGCGCCCAAGCCTGTCGATGCCGCCACTTCCGCTGCCCAGAAACAGCAGGCTGCCAAGCAAAAAGCTGCCGCTGCTGCTGCCGTATTTGATGACAGCCTGGCGGATGTTCGCGACACATCGGATCTGTCTGCGTTGAAAACAGCGCCGCAATCCAATCTGGCTGCCGGCCCGGGTACCGCGGCCGACGGCGTTGGCGTCAAAACCGATCGCGCCATGCTGAGCCGGGCTGCTGTCGGTGGCAGTGGCGGCGTCGCCATCGCCAAGGCCAGTTCTGGCGGCGGCGGCACTGGAAAACTCGGTGGCGGCGGTGCAGGTGGAGCGGGCGGCGGCTATTCCACCACACAAGTGAAAAGCGCCATCGCCGAC
>DATLII010000543.1:0-14154 GCA_035539495.1 Dongiaceae bacterium | reverse complement strand
GCTCAACACCGCCTTCTACTGCGAGCCGACCGCCACGGTGGCCGACATCATGAAATCTGATGTGTTGGTGGTGGATTCGGATTTGCCCGTCGCGCAGCTGGCCGAACAGATGACGGCCGCCAAGCCGGGGCTGTATCCAGTCGTGGAAGAGGGCGTCCTGATGGGCAGTATCAGCCGGGCCGACGTTCTGAAAGCGCTGCTGGACGCCAGCGTGCGCTACCATCACAAAAGCGCTCCACCCAAAGGCTCCCAACCCAAGAACCCCCAAGGTTGAACAAGGGTCTGCTTGTCAGGCCGACCCGGCGCTGGCATGTTAGCGGCCCATGACCGTTTCCAAATCCATTCCCTTCATTCTCGATGGCGTGCAAATCGAACCGCGTCGCCCACCGCAGTTGCCCGAAATCGAACTGCTGCTGATGGCCGACCATTACCCGGATCAGTCCCTGGCCGCCACGGATTACCATCGCCTGATGGCGCAACCGCCGTACTGGGCGTTTTGCTGGGGCGGTGGTCAGGCACTGGCGCGTTGGATTCTGGATCAGCCGCAACAGGTGGCCGGCCGCGCAGTGGTGGACTTCGGTGCAGGTTCCGGCGTGGCGGGTATCGCGGCAGGTCTGGCGGGTGCAACGGAGGTAATAGCGGTGGATATCGACCCGGACGCGCTGCGGTTATGCACGCTGAACGGTGTCGCCAATGGAGTCAGCCTGAAAACCGCGACCTCCTTTAATGGCCTCCGCCACGCATTGCTGCTGGCCGCCGACATCTGCTATGAGGAAGCCGGCTGGGCCGGAGTGCTGGCGCATATTGAGGCCGGCGGTGACGCCATCGTGGCGGAATCCCGTCTACGAAACTTGCACCATCGTCATTCTGCGTTGCAGCTTGTTGCTGCATATCAAATGCGAACATTTCCTGATCTGGAGGAATCCGAAAACTTTGACGAAGTGCGCATTTTTTCGACGATCCGAACTTGAAAAATCCTTGAAATTCCAGTCGTTACAAAGCAAAACAAAAACTCAACACAATCCCCTACGGATGCTCACTTATTAACTTGTAACCCTCTGCTATAGTGCATCTGACTTTGATTTGACCAATTTTTTATCACTATCCACTTTGACCGGTACAGCCGGAATCGCCTTTGGATCGAAGCGGAGACGACCTCATTATGTTGCGGGAAGCATCGCACAATTTCTCTGGTGCAATGGGGTTGCTCAGCTCGGGGTATCGCGATACAGCCGTACGAGACCGCATGTTGAGCGAAACCTACAGCCAGGATGACATTCGAAACGGGTTTCGTGCCGAAATTCGTTCCCCCCGCACGGCTTTTAGCGAGCGGGTGAAAATGGCATTGGCCACCCTGTTTGCCGTTGCATTGCCCCTGGCGTTCGTGGTGCTGGTGGCGTCCTCCTGTGTCGTCTGGATTCAATTTACGATTGATATGCTGCAGCAAGGCGCCAGCGGCCGACCGGCCTGGGCGTCCGCAGTAGTAGCCGGTGATCTGTTCCTGCTGGGTTTCCTGGCCGCCATGGTGCGGCGCCTGGTATTGATCCGCCGCAATGCCCGCCAATATCGGAGTCTGTCCATCCAGGCCCAGCCTGAGCTGCATGCCTTCGTCAATCACGTGGCTCTGCTATTAAGAGTACCGTTCCCCCGCGCCATCAAACTGGACGCCGAAGTAGGCCTGATCCTGCGTCCGGGTTCGCTGAAAGACATTCTGCTGGGTCATGGCCCGGAAATCCTGATTGGTGTGCCGCTGCTGTATGGCCTGAGTGCCCGTCAGTTGGCCGGCGTCATCGCACACGCTTATGCGGGCTATACCAGCGAAGCCCGCCGTTTCGGTTACCCGCTGATTTGCGCCATCGACCGTTGGCTGTTCGCCCAATCCGGCCTGGCTCGTTCCGCCACCACTATTAAGGAAGAATTCCGCTCCCTGGATAGTGAAGGTCGTTCCAGCCGCCAACTGGCCGCCTTGCTGAAGCCATTCGACTTCCTGGTGCAGAGTACTTTCTATCTGCTGTACCGCATCATTTCTGCCGTCACCTTTGTTGTGAGCCGCCGCATCGATATGGTGGGCGACCAGTTCTCCTCCCGCATCGCCGGCTCCACCGAGTTCCGTTCTACCCAGTTCCGTCTGCGTTCGCTGCACTATGGGCAGCAGCACGCCAATCGCGAGCTGCTGAAAAGCTGGCGCAACAGCCGCCTGTCCAGCAACTTCCCCTGTCTGGTGGTGGACCACGCAGACACACTGCAACTGTCGCTGCGCCCGCGCCTGATCCAGGAAATGGAAGAGCTGGTGACGCCGCTGACCCGCAGCCGTATCGTCGATCTGGGCCGCATCGTCAACGTCGAACATTATCAGGATGAGGGCGCCTGCTTCCTGCTGGGCCCCGCAATTTCCCTGCTGCGGGACGCCGACGGTATTGCCCGTACCGTGTCACTCGGTCATTACCAGGCCCTGGGCATTCGCGAGCCGGAGCTGATGGACACCCAGCGTATGCCAGTGCCAGTGCCAGGCGAGCGGGAAAAAGCCAACCGCAACGAGGTGTTCGTCGGTCTGGAGCGCACTGGTCGGGTGCTGCGCGTCGATGATTTCGATATTCATGTGGGCCGCTCCGAGCAGGAACGCAGCGCTGAATTGGAAGGCCTGATCGAAAAGATCCGTCACGATGCCGCCGTGATTCATCACCTGGCAGATACTTACCGCAATTTCGATTCCCGCAAAAACCTGCTGCACACCCGCAAGGTGATCGAAGAGGCGCTGGGCAAGGACGAAGCGCGGGTACGTGATATCGAAGTGCAGTGGCTGGGTCTGATCAAGGAACAAAGCGAAGTTAAAGCCGAGCTGGTGCAATACGAAGCCCTGCTGGCTCGTCGAATCGGCATCGTGCTGTCGCTAACAGTGGAGCGGCCGGAAATCCGCGAGCAATTGACCCTCGGCGGTGAGGAATTGCGTTCCCATATTCTGCGGGTAACGGATGCTCTCAGCTTCCTGGGTCGTGCACACGAATCCCTGCAGCGCCTGCGGGCCTACACCCACATTTTGGGTCAGTTGATGGTGCATGCTTCGACCGAAGACGAGGAAGATATCGGCCCGCGCCAGGACGAACTGGCGGAGCGCTACAAGAAATACGTGCTGCTGGAGTTGGGCAGTGTGTTGGGTGCCGTGAACAACGTACCCCATCCGATGCTGGTGTATGCGCTGAACGCGGTGGAGGCTTCCAATCCCGCTGCCGCCAGCCCCAGCTACCAATCCATTGGTCAGGCGATCCAGTTGGAAGTACGGGACCTGGATTCCGCGTCCTCGTGCCCGGAAGCCTGCCACCGGGTGGCCACGTCGGTGATCCATTACATTGAAAGCCTGAACGAGCAGTTGCAGGAACGCCTGAGCCTGCTGGTCAGTCGCACCGAGGCCCTGTACGGCCTGAAAGCGATGGCAGACGCGCGGGCTGTCTATTCCAGATAACGGTTTTATTCCAGGTAGGTGGCGGCCACTGCTTCCAGGGCCTCCTGACCTTCCGGTGGCAGGTAAGGCACGATCAGGGACATCACCTGATACACGCCTCGCCCCAGGTCCTCCAATTCCGGGTTGTCGCCCAGATTGCGCACCTGCTGGTAGTTCATCCAATAGGTGCCGGTGATCACCACGTTAGTGGCCAGCGCCTCGATCTGTTTGTCGCTTATCTGCAGGATGATGCCGCTGTCACGCATGGCGCTCATGATCAGCCGACAATTGGCGGCCTTCTTGTCCAGGATTCGATTGAACCGTTTCTGTAGCTTCTCGTTGCGCTCCAGAATAGTGGCCAGGTCCCGGTACAGAAAACGGTATTCCCAGACTCGCTCGAAGATCAGATGGATGTACATCCAATAGTCCATCATCTCCAGGCCTTCTTCCTGGGGGGACTGTAATACTTCGTGCATGCTGGCTTCGAATTGCTGGAACAGCTCCGCGATGATCTCGTCCTTGTTGCGGAAGTGGTAGTACAGGTTGCCCGGACTGATATCCATTTCGTTGGCGATATCAATCGTGGTGACGTTGGGTTCGCCACACAGGTTGAACAGTTCCAGGCTGGTTACCAGGATGCGGTCGCGTGTTTTCATGCCGGTCTGGGCTGTCCCTAACGATATGAGTCGGCTTGATCTGCCGATAAGAATACGTCAGTGCCCGGACCAAGTCATTAATAGGTCGTTTTATCAGTTGTTTAGCCGGCATTTTTCCCAGACCTGGCGGTCCGATTGATAAATGGTTTCAATGACAAGATAATATGCGCCCCACAGCGCTGATCCCTGGTGGCCTTCAGGGCCCGAGGTGCTAGTCGGCGATGTTATGTCGACGATTCCATGTCGGTACACAAACAAGTTGGCACTCATAGAAGGTGACGTTCCGTGACAGACCAGTCAAAACAGCATTTGCAATCCTGGATTAACCGCGAGGCCCTGGCCGAGTCCATGATCCCCATGATCGGCAAACTGTACCGTGAGCACAGCGTGGTGACCTCCGTATATGGCCGTCCCATCATCAATCGCTCGGTAATCGACATCATCAAGGCTCACCGCTATGTGCGTCAGCTGCAGGGCGAAACCCTGGATGTGTCCGAAAGCTTCCCGGTGCTGCAGGCACTGACCAAGCTGAATCTGGGCCCGGCTCGCATCGACATCGGCAAACTGGCCACCAAATACCGCAACCAGGGCGGCAACCAGAGCATTGAAGATTTCGTTCGTCGTGAAGTGGCGGACGCGCTGGACCCCACCATTACCCCGGCCTTCAAAGGCAAGGATGTAGTGCTGTACGGCTTTGGCCGTATCGGCCGTCTGGTGGCTCGCATCCTGATCGAGAAAGCGGGCGGCGGCGATGCACTGCGTCTGCGTGCCATCGTGGTACGTAATGGCGGCGCCGAGAACGATCTGGCCAAGCGTGCCAGCTTGCTGCGTCGCGATTCCGTACACGGTTCCTTCCGCGGCACCATCACCGTTGACGAAGCCAACCAGGCCATCATCGCCAACGGCAACTTCATCAAAGTGATCTACTCCGACGCGCCGGACAGCGTTGACTACACCCAGTACGACATCCATGACGCCATCGTGGTGGACAATACTGGCAAATGGCGCGACGACGCCGGCCTGGGCAAGCACCTGAAGTGCAAAGGTGTGAGCCAGGTGGTGTTGACCGCACCCGGCAAAGGCGAAATCAAGAACATCGTGATGGGCGTGAACGACAGCGACATCAGCAGCGACGACCGCATCCTGTCCGCTGCCAGCTGTACCACCAACGCCATCGTACCGGTGCTGAAAGTGATCCAGGACCTGTATGGCATCCAGTACGGCCACGTGGAAACCGTTCACTCTTACACCAACGACCAGAACCTGATCGACAACTACCACAAGGGTAACCGCCGTGGCCGCAGCGCCGCGCTGAACATGGTTATCACTGAGACCGGTGCTGCCAAAGCCGTCGCCAAGGCGCTGCCGGAACTGAAAGGCAAGCTGACTGGCAACGCGATCCGGGTACCGACCCCGAACGTGTCCATGGCGATCCTGAATCTGGGCCTGAACAAGAACGTGACCCGTGACGAACTGAACGACGTTCTGCGCGCCGCTTCGCTGGACGGTCCTTTGCGCAAGCAGATCGACTATGTGAACTCGCCGGAAGTGGTATCCACTGACTTCGTGGGTTCCCGTTACGCCAGCATCGTCGATGCCGAGTCCACCATCGCCAACGACAACCGCTGCGTACTGTATGTGTGGTACGACAACGAGTTCGGCTACAGCTGCCAGGTTGTGCGCATGCTGCAGAAAATGGCCGGCGTGAACTACCCGACCTTCCCGAAATGAGTGTTGGGTTCGGAGTGACGTTTGCTCTGGACCACTGTTAAGCCATCTCCCCTGAAGGGCAGCATCCGCTGCCCTTTTTGTTGCCTGAATCCCTGTCCAGGTTCATTGTCCCAACTCAATCCATTTCCTTTGCGTAATAACGGCTTGCGCGCTATTGTTGATGAGTTTTCGACCTGTTAACTCCTGGGAACCATCGCTATACTCCGTCTTTGATCTGGGCTCAGCAGCTATGAAAAAAATAAAACGCGGTCTGAATCTTCCCATCAGTGGCGCACCAACGCAGATTGTCGAGGATGGTCCTGCCATTCGGACGGTGGCTGTTCTGGGCGGTGATTATGTCGGACTGAAGCCCACCATGCTGGTGAAGGTGGGTGACCGGGTGAAGAAGGGGCAGGCTCTGTTCAGTGACAAGCGCCATGAGCGGGTCCGCTTCACCGCGCCGGTCGCGGGCATTGTTGCAGCGATTCACCGCGGTCATAAGCGCGTATTGCAATCGGTGGTGATCGATGTGGAAGGGGATGAGGAGGAAACTTTTCCCGCCTATTCCCCCACTGAGCTGAGTCAGTTGGGCCGGCTGCAGGTGGAGCAGGATCTGCTGGCCTCCGGGCTCTGGACCGCGTTTCGCACCCGTCCTTTCAGCCGGATTCCAGCGCCGGAATCCGAACCCCATTCCATTTTTGTCACCGCCATTGATACCAATCCGCTGGCAGCAGATCCCGCCGTTATCATCAAGGACGATGTGGTGTCGTTCCAGCATGGATTGGATGTGCTGTCGAACCTGAGCGATACCGTGTATCTGTGCAAGGCAGCCGGCGCTCATATCGGCGGCAACGGCATCGCGCAGGAAGAGGAATTTGCCGGGCCCCATCCGGCGGGTTTGCCCGGTACTCATATTCATTTTCTCGATCCGGTCCATTTGAAAAAAGTGGTGTGGCAGCTTCATTACCAGGACGTGATCGCTATCGGCAAGTTGTTCACCACGGGCAAGTTGTGCACTCAACGGGTGGTTTCACTGGCGGGCCCTCAAGTGATTCGTCCCCGCTTGGTGCGCACGGTGTTGGGCGCCAGTACCGATGAACTGGTAGCAGGCCAATGCATCGGCGGCGAGAACCGGGTGATTTCGGGTTCGGTGTTGTCGGGTACTACTGCCCACGGGCCGTCTGCTTTTTTGGGTCGTTACCATTTGCAGGTGTCGGTGATTCGCGAAGGTCGCGAGCGCCAGTTGTTGGGTTACATGCGTCCCGGCGGCGACAAACATTCGGTGCTGAATACGTTTCTGTCGAAGCTGACGCCGCGCAAGCAATTTGCGTTCACCTCCACCACCAACGGCAGTGCGCGGGCGATGGTGCCGGTCGGTTCCTACGAGAAAATAATGCCGCTGGATATTCTGCCGACGCAATTGCTGCGAGCGCTGATTGTGGGTGACACCGAAGCTGCCCAGCAACTGGGTTGTCTGGAATTGGATGAGGAGGATCTGGCGCTGTGCACCTATGTTTGCCCCGGCAAATACGAATACGGACCCATCCTGCGCGACAATCTGACCCGCATCGAGACGGAGGGGTGAGCCGGTGATCCGAGCGCTGTTCGATCGCTTGCACTCGCATTTCGCGCCAGGCGGCAAGTACGAAAAGTATCATGCCGTCTACGAGATGCTGGATACTTTTTTTTACAGCCCGGCGTCGGTGACGCACGGGGCTTCGCATGTGCGCGATGGGCTGGATCTCAAGCGCATCATGATCACAGTGTGGCTGTGTGCGTTCCCGGCGATGTTTTATGGCATGTACAACGTGGGTGCTCAGGCGCTTCACTATATGTCGGAACGGGGAATCACGGCGCAAGATGACTGGCGGTTTTTCTTCACCGATTTGTTGAGCAGCTACGATCCGTCCAGCCTGTGGGATTGTTTTATTTACGGCGCCGCGTTTTTTCTGCCGATTTATCTGGTTACTTTTGTCGTCGGCATTGCCTGGGAAATCCTGTTTGCGGTGAAGCGCAAGCATGAAGTCAACGAAGGTTTCTTCGTGACATCGGTGCTGTTTGCATTGAGTTGCCCGCCGACCATTCCGTTGTGGCAGGTGGCGCTGGGCATTTCCTTCGGCGTGGTGCTGGGTAAGGAAGTGTTCGGTGGCACTGGCAAGAATTTTCTCAACCCGGCGCTAACCGGACGTGCATTTCTGTTTTTTGCCTACCCTGCCAATATGTCGGGCGATGCGGTGTGGACAGCGGTGGATGGTTTTGCCGGTGCCACTGCGCTGAGTGTCGCGGCAGAAGGCGGCATGCAGGCGTTGCAGCACCAGCTGACCTGGATGGATGCGTTTCTGGGCAACATGCAGGGTTCGATTGGTGAAACCTCGGCGCTGGCGCTGGCCCTTGGTGGTCTGGTGCTGATGATTACTGGCATCGCGTCCTGGCGTATCGTGGCGGGGGTGTTTTTGGGTACGGCGGCGATGGCGATTCTGTTCAATAGCGTTGGCAGCAATACCAACCACATGTTTGAAATTCCCTTCTGGTGGCATTTCGTGTTGGGCGGTTGGGCGCTGGGTACATTTTTCATGGCCACCGATCCCGTATCGGCGGCGATGACGGACACGGGCAAATGGGTGTTCGGTGCTTTGATTGGTGTGATGGTGATGTTGATTCGGGTGGTGAATCCGGCATTTCCCGAGGGCATGATGCTGGCGATTCTATTTGCCAATCTGCTGGCGCCCACCATCGACTATTTCGTGATTCAGGCCAACGTGAAACGGAGGCTGGCGCGCAATGGTTGACAAAAGAGTGTTAGACAAAAAAGTGTTCGATAAAAACGCACCCGGTGAACATCATGTCCAGTAACGACACCACGGGCAAAACGCTGCTGGTCGCGACGCTGCTCTGCGTGTTCTGTTCCATTTTTGTGTCGTATGCGGCGGTGGCGCTGAAGCCGGAACAGGAAGCCAACAAGCAACTCGACAAGAGCAAAAGTATTCTTGCGGCGGCGGGACTGCTGAAGACGGCGCCGGATTCAAACGTCTCGTCGGCGCGGGATATCACGGCGCTGTTCAATCAGCGCATCGACGTGAAAGTGGTGAACCTGCACACTGGTGAATATCTGACGGAAGCCAATGCTTCAACAGAGTGGGAAAAAGCGATTGTTAAAGATCCGCAGGACTACGATCAGCGCAAGGCGGCAAAAACACAGGGTCAGAATGAAATTCTGGATGCCGCCACTGACATCGCGGTGATCAAGCGTCAGCCCAAATACGCCACTGTCTATCTTGCAAAAAATGAAGCCGGGCAGGTGGAGAGCATCATCCTGCCGGTCAATGGCTATGGCCTGTGGTCGACGTTGTATGGATTCCTGGCCTTGAAAACGGATACCACTACGGTAGTCGGTTTGGGTTTTTACGAGCATGGCGAAACACCGGGCCTGGGTGGCGAAGTGGACAATCCGAAATGGAAATCTGTGTGGCCCAACAAGCAGGCGTTCGATGAATCCGGCAAGGTGGCGATTCATCTGATCAAGGGTACGGTGGATTCTGGTAATTCCCAGGCATCCCATCAGATCGATGGCTTGGCCGGCGCCACGCTCACCAGCCGTGGTGTGACCAATCTGGTGCAATACTGGTTGGGTGACAACGGCTTCGGGCCTTATCTGGCGAAAGTGAAACAGCAGGGGGTATAAGTCATGGCATCGGCAAATCGGAAGGCACTGCTGGACCCGCTCATTGCATCGAACCCGATCATGGTGCAGGTGCTGGGCATCTGTTCCTCGTTGGCGGTGACCAGCAATTTGAAAACTACCATCGCCATGTGCATCGCGCTGACGTTGGTGACGGCGTTTTCCAGTTTTTTCATCAGCCTGATCCGCAATCAGATTCCCTCCAGCATTCGAATCATCGTGCAGATGACGATCATCGCGTCGCTGGTGATTGTGGTGGACCAATTTCTGCGCGCTTACGCTTATGCCATCAGCAAGCAGATGTCGGTGTTCGTCGGGCTGATCATCACCAACTGTATCGTGATGGGGCGGGCGGAAGCCTACGCCATGAAGAATCCGCCGGTGGCGAGCTTTCTGGACGGATTCGGCAACGGCCTGGGTTATAGCGTGATTCTGCTGATTCTGGGCGTGTTCCGTGAACTGTTCGGCTCCGGCAAATTGCTGGGCATTGAAATCTTCAAGCTGGTCAGTGACGGTGGCTGGTATGTGCCGAATGGCTTGCTGCTATTGCCGCCCAGCGCATTCTTCCTGATTGGCCTGTTGATCTGGGCTATGCGCACCGCGAAGCCGGAGCAGGTGGAGCGCAACGAATACCCGCTGGCGACGCACACCAAGGCGCACTCGGTCCATTGAGGAATCGATTCCATGTTCGAGCATTACCTGAGCCTGCTGGTGAAATCCATCTTCGTTGAGAACATGGCGTTGGCCTTTTTTCTGGGCATGTGCACTTTTATTGCCGTGTCGAAAAAAATGAAAACGGCGATTGGGTTGGGTATTGCGGTGACGTTTGTGCAGGCGATTACCGTCCCGGCGAACAATCTGATCCTGAATGGTTTGTTGAAAGAGGGCGCACTGGATTGGGCGGGGTTGGGCGATGTGGATCTCACCTTCCTGGGCTTGCTCAGCTACATCGGCATGATTGCCGCCATCGTGCAGATTCTGGAAATGTTTCTGGATAAATACGTGCCATCGCTCTACAACGCATTGGGCGTGTTTTTGCCGTTGATCACAGTGAACTGCGCGATTCTCGGTGGTGCTCTGTTCATGGTGGAGCGCGATTACACCTTTGGTGAAAGCGTTGTGTATGGCATCGGATCCGGTGCCGGTTGGGCGATTGCGATTGCCGTGCTGGCGGGCATCCGTGAAAAACTCAAATACAGCGATGTGCCAGAAGGACTGCGTGGCATGGGCATCACCTTCATCACCGTCGGTCTGATGTCGCTGGCGTTCATGTCGTTTTCCGGCATTCAACTATGACGGACACCATCTTCCTCGGCGTCGGCATGTTCACCGCCATTGTGCTGGGGCTGGTGGTGCTAATCCTGCTGGCGCGGGCGCGGCTGGTGAGCAGTGGCGGCGTGCATATCGCTATCAACGACGATCCCGATCGTTCCATTGATGTGGCGGCTGGCGGCAAGCTGCTCACCACGTTGGCGGACTGCGGCATTTTCGTGTCGTCCGCCTGCGGTGGCGGTGGTACCTGTGCGCAATGTCGTGTGGTCATTCACGAAGGCGGCGGCGACATTCTGCCGACAGAAGAAGGCCATTTCACCGCGCGGGAAATTAAGGAAGGCTGGCGCCTGTCCTGCCAGGTCGCAGTGAAACAGAATATGAAAATCGAGCTGGACGAAGCCTTCTTCGGCGTGAAGAAGTGGGTTACCACCGTGCGCTCGAACCACAACGTCGCCACTTTCATCAAGGAACTGGTGCTGGATCTGCCGGAAGGTGAGGAAGTGCATTTCCGCGCCGGCGGTTATGTGCAACTGGAGTGTCCACCTCATTGGCTGCGCTACCAGGATTTTTCCATCGAGCCCAAATACCGCGGCGACTGGGAGCGGTTCGGTTTCTTCAAGCTGGAATCCAGTGTCAGCACGCCGGTGACCCGGGCCTATTCGATGGCGAATTATCCGGAAGAGCAGGGCCTGCTGAAATTCAATATTCGTATCGCCACGCCGCCACCGGGTTCGCACGGCATTCCGCCGGGGCAGATGTCGTCCTGGGCGTTCAACCTTAAACAGGGTGACAGGGTGACGGTGTACGGTCCGTTCGGTGAATTCTTCGCTACTGACAACGACACGGAAATGGTGTTCGTCGGGGGCGGTGCCGGCATGGCGCCCATGCGTTCGCATATTTTCGATCAGCTCAAGCGCATCAAGACTGAACGCAAGATCAGCTTCTGGTACGGCGCCCGCAGCTTGCGTGAATTATTTTACCGGGAAGATTTCGATACGTTGCAGGCGGAGAACGAGAATTTCCAATGGCATATTGCCCTGTCCGATCCTCAGCCAGAGGACCACTGGACCGGCCTGACCGGTTTCATTCATAACGTCTTGTTTGAACAGTATCTGAAAGACCATCCGGCGCCGGAGGATTGCGAATATTACCTGTGTGGCCCGCCGATGATGACGGCAGCGGTAATTCGCCTGCTGGATGACCTTGGGGTAGAGCGCGACAACATTTACCTTGATGATTTTGGCGGATGATACTGCGCCGTACCCCTGAGATGTCTGCCGTATAACTGCAATCGGTTCTGCAGTAGACTGTTTTGATTGCCCAGCCCGCGAGGCCCTTGCATGGCGACCTTTCTGCTGACAATGCTGTTGTTTTTGCTGGTGTTTGCCGCCATGTCGGTGGGCGTTCTATTTGCCAACAAGCCGATCAAAGGCTCTTGCGGCGGCCTGAATACCGGTACAGCGGCCAGTGATTGCGCGCTCTGCGGTGGCAATCGCGATCGCTGCGAGCAAACCCAGGCTGGCTCTGCCGAGTTGGAATCCGGTGTAGGCCCGCAAAAAAAATGATGGCGATGGGAATCTTTATCCGCCGCCGGAATCCATGAAAAGATTATCCACTTCAGTCTTGTGAACGGTTTCTGATGATTCGATTGCCGATGTCCCAAAGCCAGTTAATGTGGCTTTTTCGTATGGCGCTGTTGTTGAACATCATGGTCATCAGCTGGTTGGCGTTGACCTCGGCGTCCATCAGACCTCTTCAGGTCACCAGCGACAAGATCAACCACGGTTTTGCCTTCTTCGTGCTGGCGTTTTGTATAGACGCCGCCTTTCCCCGTGTGCGTTTTTTGCTGGTGAAAATCTGGCCGCTATTGGCTTACGGCGTAGCGATAGAAATCGTGCAGCGCTTCTTCTCGCGGGAAGCATCGCTCCTCGATTTCGGTGCCGATATGCTGGGAATTTTCCTGTACTGGTTGCCGCGCCGCTATCTGCGTCGGCTGGTGCAAGGGCGGGATGCGCTGGCGCCGGTATCAGTCGAACAGCGCGGACAGGTCCACCGACGGACGTGACGGCGGGAAGGTAGCCCCCAGCACCTTCAGGGACGGATCGCTGCAATCCCGGGTGAGTGGCCCCATATAGGGAATGTCGTTGGGGTCGAACAGAGCCTTTACGATAGGTACCGGGCTGTTCTTCTGCCGCCGGGTCACCACGGCGGTTTCCTGGTTGGTCAATTTCACCCAAGTGCCCGGCGGGTACACGCCGATAGCCTTGGCGAAACTCAGCAACAACCCTTTCAGACGCGGATCATTCTCATGGTACAGGTGCGACAGTGCTTCCCGTGCCAGCACCGGTTTGCGGTAGGCCCGGTTATCGATGCGCGCTGTGTACACCTCACACATGGACACCACCAACGCCAGATCGGAAATATCCGGCCCTTTCAGGTGGTTGGGATAGCCACTGCCATCCGGCCGCTCGTGGTGCTGGCGGATAGCCTTGGTCAGTAGCGGGTCGATGAAGCCGGCGGCCTCCATGAACTGGGCCGCCTGCAGGGGATGCTTCTGCATCTTGGTGCGCTGGGCGTCGGTCAGCTTGCCGTCCATGCTGTTCAGTAGCACCTGGAATTCATAGAAGGTCAGGTTGCAGGTGAGCACCGCCTGCATCAGAGCCACTTCCTTTTTCTGTTCTAATCCATGCTGTTTGCTGAACAGGTGTGCCAGGATGGCGCCATAAATCGGCTGTTTCAGTGGCGATTGCTGTTTCGACAAATGGATGGCGGCGATAGCGGCGTCAGGCTGGAGATCGGCAATGCGATTGAGGCGATCGATCAGGTGCTGCAGCATGTCCTGACATTTTTCATGACGCGATTTGATCGCTGTGTACAAATCCGACAGCACCGGAATCAGTTTGTCCAGCTGGGTGAAGGGATCGCACTTTTCCGAGACGGCCAGGTTCATACGTGGGGTTCAACCCTGAATTCAAACGCTTGGCTTCAGTATAGACGAACTCATTGGCGCTGCTTGGCGCCGTTTTTGAGGCGGGGGTATTGAGAATTACGGAACCTGAAGTTGGGCGTGACGCTGGTCCCGGGGCAGTTCGCCCAGCTCGCGGCAGCGCTTGAAGAAGGTGGGAAAATCCCGACCGCTTTGCTCAAACAGAGCACGAAAACCCGGCTCCAGCGCATGATAGGTCGCGACGGTGGAAAGCTGCGCATTGTTCACCGGTTGTGCAAACCAGCGATCATAG
The DNA here is from genome assembly GCA_035539495.1 of Dongiaceae bacterium. Taxonomy (GTDB): domain Bacteria; phylum Pseudomonadota; class Gammaproteobacteria; order Pseudomonadales; family Ketobacteraceae; genus Ch67. The sequence continues at coordinate 159 of DATLII010000543.1, read as the reverse complement.
CCATCGTAGCTTTTCCCGTCCGAGCTCTGCCAACGGACTTTAAGCTGGGTGTAGGCGGCCTGCAACTCGGTTTGCAATTGCGCCTTGCGCTGACGCTTTTCGTCGTCGCTCAACGGCGAGCTGAACAGTTTTTCCCTTTCATCCCGGTGCTGTAGTACC
>DATLII010000542.1:0-5895 GCA_035539495.1 Dongiaceae bacterium | reverse complement strand
GCCGGAAATGGGGACCTGTACGCGGTGGCGATCGATGCAGCGATGCGTGACCTCGGGCGCGTTGGGGTTATGGCGGCGGAAGTAATCTGTGAGCACGGCGGCAAAACCAGCACCGTAGTCTTCGCTGGTGAATACGGCGTCAATGGAAGTCCCCAGCAGATGTTGGCAGAGCCAGCCGCAGAACAGGCGCTGTTCATGATCGGTTGCGTCGTTGTGTGGAATCCGCGGTGGTGAATCGATGCCGCGCGTGGCAGACAGTCGGCGCAGTTCACGTTGATCCAGCACCAGCGCTGGCAAACGCGGAAAGCGTTTTTGCAGCCAGGCTTCGCGGCGCGTGCGCTCACAACCGGGCAGTTCGGGTTCGCTGTAGGAAATCAGATACAAGGTATCGCATTCAGCTTGTGCCTGTTTGATCAGAAATTCATGGCCTTTGTGCAGCGGGCTGAATTTCCCCACGATGAGGCCACGAGCGAAGCGGCGATTGTCAGCGGGATTCATGGGCTGGCGCGTCGGTGGCAGGTTGGGTGTTCTGCATTCTTAACTGCGTGCGCCAGTAGAAAAACGCGACGATGGCGTTGATCCAAAAGCACCCATACAGAAATGCCGTCAGGTAAAGCCCACGGCTGGCGTACAGCGGAATAGCAATGCTGTTAACCAACAACCAGAACCACCAGCATTCCAACCTTCTTTGCATCATCAGCCATTGTGCGATTACGCTGAAGACCAGAACGGCAGAATCCAGGTAAGGTGCGTAGGCATCTGTAAGATTGTGCAGTAGCAAGCCGTGCAGGGAGGCCACCAGCAGGCCCAGTGGCGCAATGTAGGCGATATGTTGGTAGCCGGCCCGGCTGATTGGTTTTGCATGGCCGTGTTCTCCATGCAGCCACTGCCACCAGCCGAACCCACTGGTGACAATGAAAAAAATCTGCAGCAGTACGTCGGCGTAAAGTTGGGATTGAAAGAACAGCAATCCAAACAGAACGCAGCCGATAATGCCGATCCACCAGGTATGCACGCTGTTGCGTCCGGCCAGCAGAATCGAGAAGGCCATGCTGACATTGGCAGCGATTTCAAGCGGTGTCATTGCAGAGTGCCGCCTTCCAGGTCGCTGGTGTATTGCAGAATTTTGTCCTCGGCCGCGATGGTGTTTATCGCAATCGGTTGGTTTCCAAAGATCGTCTGCAGTGCCTGGGTGCTGGTTGTTGCGTGATGCAGAGAGGCGGATGCTAGCGACAGGGTGAGCGTACCGTCTGCGCTCTGATGCAAGCCGAACTGTGCCAATGGCAACGGGCGCAGGGCGTGAGTGATGTCGATATTGTTGATCCACTCGCCGGTTTGGGTGCGAAAACGAACTGGCGTGCGTCCGCTGAGGCCGGTCAGTAACGGGCCTTCGGCAGAATAGGTCATGGAAGCGTAATCGCCGGTACGGTAGCGCAGTAATGGCAGGCAGAAGTTGAATCCGCCTGTGAGTGTGATTTCGCCGCGCTCGCCGGCGGCTACTGGATGTCCCTGCGGGTCCAGAATTTCCACGTACAACTCGGGTTGCAGCAATAAATGTCCACCGAGATTGGCGTCGAACAGGCCGACAGGCCCCGCTTCGTTCAGAGAATAGATGTCGAGTACCGGCGCATTGAAGTGATCTTCCAGCTCGGCTTTAAGCCCATCTGACAGCATCATGCCCACGGAAATCAATGTGCGCGGTTTTGTGCGCAGCGGCAGATTTTTCAGTTCGCTGAATGATAGCGGATCGCCGGTGTAAATTTCGGGATTGAGGGCGTCGAGATACGCTGCGCGATCATCAGGATTGTGCCAGTCATCTGGATGCAAATTGATTTTGGCCAGGCCCGATTCACCCAATTGCGGTGTCACGGAAACGTAGGTGAAACAGCGGCGCTGATGGCCGACCAGCACGACCCCAACTTGCTGCGGGCCTGGTGTCAGCTCGATGCCGAAACGGCGCAGCGCCTGACGGTGAAAACACAAATACGTTGCGGCGACGCGGGGGTGTGATGCGATCAGGAGCGGATTGCCGCTAGTGCCGGTGGTGCGGAAGTTGATCATGCGGTCGATAGGGGCGTTGTCCGGCACGAAGGCGGCGATATCGCGACTGTAGTCAGCACGGGAAACCGGAGTGATATCGGTGAAACGCGGTGCTATTCCCTGCGCGCGGTAGAAAGGTACTTCGCGATAGACCTGTTCGGCAAAGGCGTTGAGCCAGCCGGGCGAGCTATTGGCGTCCCAGTCAACGCGACTTTGATTCAGTTTGCGTTCGAACGTGGTGAGCTGTTCCAGATCTTTATGCGTGAGGCGGTTGCCGCTGGTGTTGCGATAGATGGGCGCCTGTGGATGCTCACGCAGAAATTTCAGCATGCGCGCGCCATCTTCACTCAGCGTGGGATAGCGTTCGGGGTCGAAATAGGGATTCATTCGCGCGTCCACTTGTCGGCGGATTCATCGGCAGCTTTTTTGGCGAGCGCTTCGCGGATCGCACGCGCCCTGCGTTCCGCTTCACGGCTTTCCTGCAACAGACGTTTGCGTTCGGTACTGCTCAAGGCGCTCAGCCGGTCGGTGGCCTGGGCTGCGCTTTCGCCGGCTGGGCGATAGTCGAGGCGAGCCAACAGATAGCGAGCGAATTCTTCGCGGCGTTCGCTGTCGTTGACGTATTTGTTGGCCTGGTTGGCTTCAGCCAATTGCTGTAAAGCCTGATCGAACAGGGCCATCACAGCGGGCCCTTCCAATGTTGCGGTGTTGAACCAGTCTTCATCTAGCAGCCAAACAGCCAGCGCAACCAGTTGCAGCCGGTTGCGATCCTGATTCGCATTTTGGCCCACGAAGCGCTGCAGTTCTTCCGAGCTGGGACGATAACCGACACGACGCAGTGCATCATGCACCAACGCAGCGACGGCGACACGGCCCCGACCTTGAATCAACGGTTCGTCGAGAAAGTCCGCGGGTGTTTCCGCCAGCCGGCGAGTGAGACGCTGCAGTTCAGGTCCGCTTTTGTTCATCACTGAACTCCAAATTTGGCGAAAACACGGGTGGAGGGGCAATCGTTGCAGGCGACGGGCTGCTGGATGCGACGTTGAGCGCGGAATTGCGCGGGCAGTGCCAGTAAATCGGTTAGCGTGCGGATGTCATCGAGCGAAAGCCCAAGTTCGGTACCAGTGAAACTGCAAGGTGCAATCCGGCGCTGCTCGTCCACAAATAGAAAGGATTCGCCAGGTTTGCAATCGACAATGGGTAACTGCAAGCTGCGGCTGCTGGCGTCGAAGCGTTCCAGATAGGCGGTGTTGCCGAGTAGACGCACTTTCATATCGGCCAGCGTGGTACGCAGCGCCGGTAAGATCGCGCGCAGCGCCTGCACCTGTTCGGGCAACAAGCGCTGCGTGGGAAAAAATTCTGGTCGATCGCGACCACCTAGCTGATTAAAACTGATTTCGTCAAAACCCCAACGTGCCAGTTCGTGGCACAGATCGGAAAACTCCGTGACGTTGTCGCGCATCAGCACGATGTTGGCACGTAGCAACAGGGGACTGCCGCTGGCACGGCGAGCACAATTCAGTTCTTGCGTCATCGTTTTCAGTTGTTCCCAGCCACCGGGGCAACCGCGTAGTTTTTCGTGCAGCGGAGCAAAGCCATCAATGCTTAGCGTCAGCTCGGCAAAATCCTTTAGTAGCGATGTGCGTACACGTTCATTGCGTAGCGCGCTGCCGTTGCTGGTCAGGCTCAGGTCCAGGCCGTACCCGCGCAGTTCTGTTGCCAGCGATAGCAGCGGCGGCCAGAGCAGGGGCTCGCCGCCGAGAAATGACAACAGTACGCGTTCGCCACGCAACGCACGGAATTCTGCGAGCAGGCGGCCGATACGGCGCACATCATCGGGATTGGCTTCATAGCGGGTGAACGGCAGACGCCGGTCGTAGCGGCAGAAAGGGCAGCTCAAGTTGCAATGCTCGGTGACCTGCCAGACGACGATCATGGGCGTCTATCCTGGCCATAGTGACGGCGAGCAAACTCGCGCGCAAAATCGAGCAACTGAGCCAGATCGGTCACCGCATGAATTTCCCAGCCTTGCTGATCATGTGCTTTGCGTAGATCTTTCGCATAGTCGACATTCAGCGTCTTCCAATCGCCATACAGATTCAACGCCATGGTGCCACCGGCGCGGCCGCGTTGCAGTGCCATGTCTGCCACATCCCAACCGCTGTTGCCGCGTTCATCCTGGTCGAAAAGCGTGGTGATACCGTCGTCGGAAATATGCAGGATGTGGCAGTCACGATCCTGTGCGTTGCGAGTGGCAAACGTCTCCCGCAGCTTGTGAATCGGGAAGCAGGTGGCGCCGCCGAAATGGCCGGTTAGGATGCGCAGGATCGCATCCTCGTCGCGCACAAAACCGGAGGTGGATAGAAACTGATTTTTCCCGCTCCACAGCGTTGCCTGCACGCGCGCGCCACTGCGCAACGCAGATAGGCAAATCACCGCACCGGCCAGTGCCATATAGGAAATGCGTTGTTGCGGATTCGGCATGGAGCCGGAGCTGTCGACGTAAATATCCAGATCCACCGGCCGGGTGGCAGGTTCCGCGCCGGCGACCAGGCCGTATTGGCGTTTCAGCGTGGTGACACCGGGAACCGAAATCGGTGAGTGACTGAGGCTATGCAACCAATCGATGTCGTCCAACGCATCACCGATTTCCCAGATTTCCAAGCCTTCCAATTGGGGTTCCAGATGTTGTGGCGCGACCCGCTTTGGAAATGGAATCAGATAGGGCAGAGCGGCCTCAAGGTAATAACGCACGGCCAACTCATGATCGCTGAGTTTGAGCCCGGCGGACCGCAGGATGTCGCCATATTCGAACGGCTCGCGGCGTTGTCCGCGTCCAGGGGCGCTTGCCTCTTGCGCGGGCAATGTTGTGTTGTTGTCGGCGTCTCCATCCGGTTCATTGTCTGTAATCAGCGGATCTTCTGACGGATGCAGTGGAATGCTCAGCTCGTCAGGATCGAAATCAATCAATCCGCTGGGTTCGCAATCGAGTCCGGCTTCGCGGGTATCGTGCAGTTGTTGCAGCGCTTTTTCTTCTTCCTGCGCGGATTCGTGCAAATACGGCAGCAATAAAGCGGCGAAACGGGAGCCACCAGTCAGCCAGTCATTAGCATACACGCGCACCAGGCGGGCGCCGAGCCAGGCGTGGGTGTTGAACAGGTTGTCGTCCACCATGACGCCGAGCGCGCCGCGCTCCAGCTGCCACAGTTGTTCGTAAATCCGCAGATACAGTGCCCAGACGCCGGGTTTGCGAATCGGCTCACCGGTTGCCAAACGTTGATAAATGGCGTGCATGCGCAAACCGCTCTGGCGCTGCAGGCGATCGTTGATCAGCAAATCGGTGTAGAGGTTGGCCACCATCGCCGCGTGCTTTTCGAGTGTGGGCAAGCCCTGACGGATACGCGCCAGCAGACGAAAATGATCGCTCGCATTGGCGGGCGCTAGAACATGATGACCGATCTCATGCGCGAGAACTTCCACCGCGTAATCATCTAACCCAAGCTTGCGTACGCCTTCCAGATCCACCACGACACTCTGATCAGAAAGACGGATCATCGCAAAGCTGCCGCTCAAACCTTCACGCGCAGCGGCCACCGACGATTGACACAAACGAGGATCGGACAAACGCGTGAACTGGCTCCACACCGCCAGTGCCTGAGGCCAGGCCGCCTGCCAGTGTTCGAGCAGAGACAGCGTTTGTGCGGACGGCGTCATGCCCAGGGTGCCACGCAGATGGAAAAACTGTAGGGCGAACTGACGGCGGCGCTGTGAGAATTCCACGCCAATTGCAGGCCGGCGGCCGGTAGGTTCAGTTCGATGTTCGCGCGAGCGCCGATTAACGTGCTGCCTTGCAGG
>DATLII010000541.1:0-7165 GCA_035539495.1 Dongiaceae bacterium | reverse complement strand
GACTATTGAGAACATTGTGCGTGAACTACCCGACGGAGCTTTGGATGGGATGGGGCCTAAGGAAGTGTTTTTGGCCACTCAAAAGGCAAAAGAGCGGTTTATGAATAGGCGTGGTGATTGATATATGGAACTTAAGCATGATCATTATGGACATTGAAGCCAGCGGCTTAGCTCCTGAAAGCTACCCCATAGAGGTCGCCTGGCGGCATCGATCCAATCCAAAACTTTGCGACAGCTTTCTGATTAAGCCAGCGAAAGACTGGCTGTTCTGGGACCAATATGCGGAATATCGAATTCATCACATTTCTAGAACCGAACTTGAAACCTGTGGGATTTCGGTAACTGAAGCTGCGAACCGGCTCAATTTGGCTTTGAGAGGAAAGACCGCCTATACAGATGCTCCTGAATATGATCGCGGATGGATATCGGTACTATTCAAATCTGCCGGTATTGAGAGGGGCTTCGAAATCAGAAGCGTCTTTACCTTGGTTCCTCCGTCCAAAGAGGCGGCGTTCCGAAGGCACTTTGTTCAGAAACCTGTTGCTCATCGCGCTATGGAAGATGTAGTGCAAATAATTGGAAGCCTGAACTATATTTCTCCGGATGGGGCGTAATCCATAGTTTGGATAAAGTAGTTGGCTAAAAATGACCGGAAAGGGCGAAAGGCGGACACTCAGATCGTTTCACTTTTAATGTACCAACTGGGACAGCAGACATTCCCGAGGATGGATGAATAAGTTGTCCGAAAAATTAACGCCATGCAATGACTGTCAGTCCGGGATGTACCCACCTTCACCTTCGATGATCAGCGTTTTGGATGACGGCGTTTCTATGTCCGACCCCATAAACGTACCCGTGGCGTAGATGCGATTATTGAGCAAATACAGTTTGGTCACGGTGCCTTCAATCGGCACCGCCCATTCGCATACACCATTGTCGCGCCGAATGCCGACAATATGCCCCACGGTGTAGCCGGCCGACGTACGCATGGAAACCTCGGCGATAATATGGGTGGTGCTCATGTCGAATGCGCCCAATTGCGCTGTTTCCGGTTTTTCGAGGGCCGGACCGAATTGAATGGGCATCGATGGCAACCATTCGCCCTTCGCGATATCCAGTCGATGGATATTGCCTTCGCGAATATACCAGCCCAAGCCATCATCGGTTATGCGCCACTTTTGTGGGCCATAGTAATTGATAACCCAGCGCACATTGCCTGTATTGATATCGATTCCCAGCATGATGGGAGCACAAAGCACCAAGGTCTCGGCAACTATACCGGTAGCTTCGGTGCGGACTTCTATATATTTGGCCGGAATATCGGTTGGATAACGTGGATCTGCCTGCCAGTCGGGAATAGTCTTCTCCCACACGAGCTTGCCGGTGGAGATTTCAACTTTCTTCAGCCCTTTGCGATGAACCGCATAGAAGAAGTCGCCTGATATGACCGTCGCCCTGGTATTCTGCCCACTCTCAAACTCCCAGTTTCGACGCATTGAAGGCCAATCTAGAAGGCAGAACTTTTTGCCGAGGTCATGTTTGCACAACAACTTACCATCCGGCCTCAGATGCAACGCGAAAAACAGCTTTGGCAACGATAACTGCTCCCCCGTAACCGTCAGGTTGTCGATGCTCACCCGATATGCCGTATCACCCTCATCCTTGAAAAGAATCCCATTGCGATCAACATAAGAAACGCTATAGCCGCAAATGCTGGTTCTGTGCAAGATCTCATGCGTGATCTCATCGATCACTGTAAGCACTTCCCTGTTCTCCTTATCGGCCGTCCAGCAGTACATTTTCGAATCAAAGAAGAATTCATTATTGAAGAACTCCGACACCATCACTCTGGAAGGACGGGTATAACTTCTTCGGGGCAGAATGCCGGCCAGTGGATGCGTCAGTTCAATCGTATTCATCGCGCTCGTTACCTTATAGGTTGCAGTACTTTCTCGCCCAGAATCACAAGGAGTTCATTGTTCAGCTTCGCTCTTGACGCTTCTAATCTCACAAGCGATTCTTCATATCTTTCTTCACTTTTTGTGCCATATGATCCATAACGTTTTCGAACCATTATACGTTGCATTATCAAAGATGCTGTTCACCTATATGCACACAATGCACCTCGCGACTTCTATCTGCGCTAAAAAACGTCTATCGCGAATGGCAGCTATAGAAAAAAATCAGATCATGTACGCCTGGAGCTGCAAGGCAGCTTTCAGCTTGTTCGCGACCACCTGGCCTCAACTGAACGCTTCGACCCGATCTCATTTCCCTACTCAGAGTGCCTACCGACGCTTTCGGGCGAAAAGCGGAAGTTTAATCGATCAATCTTAACGTCCGCTGTTTCCAAGCCCAACACCAGGACTCAGGGCGCTGGTAATGCGGACGCTTGGAATTCTACGCGATTGCGGCCCGCTTCCTTGGCCTTGTATAAAGCCTGATCGGCATTTTTCAGCAGTTGTACGATCGAATTGTTGGCGTCCGGTACCAGAGCGCAGACGCCCGCGCTGATCGTAATCGGCAGAGCGCCGCTGGTAGTTCCTATTGGCAGGGATTCAACCAGTTGGCGCACCCGTTCGGCCACGGTCACCGCGCCTTCCAGCGGCGTTTCCGGTAGCACGATGCAGAATTCCTCGCCGCCAAAACGAGCAACCTTATCCGCAGGCCAGCGCAGTCCCTGCTGGATCCGCTGTGCCACTTCATACAAACATTCATCGCCAGCCTGGTGACCATGCACATCGTTCACCTGTTTGAAATGATCGATGTCCAACAGTATCAGCGACAGATTGTGTTTATAGCGCCGGCAGCGCTCCCATTCTTCGCTCAGTTGATTGTCGAGATAACGGCGGTTGTGCAGGCCTGTAAGCGCGTCTGTGTTGCTCAGTTTCTGTAGGCTCCGCGTCAGCGCTTCCAGCTCACGCGTGCGCTCCTGCACCCGGCCTTCCAGTTCTTCGTTCATGCGCTGCGTGGTTTTCAGCGCCTGCGCCTGGGTCTCGAACCGCAGCCGACGTTCGGCGTTGATCCGTTCAGCCAGTGCAAACGACAGCAACACCACTTCTAGCAACGAGCCAATGTGCGCTGCGTATTCCGTGAAAATATTGGCGGGAATCAGATCGTATTTGTTCAAAGCCAGAATGAAACCACCCGACAGCATGCAGGCAAAGGCGATAGTGTAATACTTCGCTGTTTCCTGATGACGGTACCAGCAGAAAACGCCGGCGATGAAGCAAAGGATGCAATTCACCGCTGCCACCGGAATCAGTGTGCGGATATTGTAGCGATACGGTAACAGGAAGGCAGTGATCGCCAGCACGCCGGCCGCGACCGCCGTCAGGATCAACGCGATATCCAATCCTCGCTGCTGCGCGCTCAAGTTCAGAAAACGTCGCGTGAAAGTGGCAGCGAAAATCACCACGCCCGCCAGGAACACAATAATCGATTGATCGTTCCAGTTGGTGAGCGTGGGCCAGAAATAGCGAAACGTGTGGCCGCCCAGGCTGGCCAGAAATGCCGGCATGCACAGCACATAACCCACATACAGAATGTAGGCGCGTTCGCCCAGGAAGAAAAAGATAAGCAGATTGTACACCGCGATCACCAGCATGGCGCCGAAGAAAACGCCTTGCAGAGTAGAGCGTGTGGTGTCGAAACCGAAATATTTATCGCTTTGCCAAAGCATCAATGGCACCTGCACTGAACTGCTGGTGCGCACGCGCATATAAACATCCAGTGTCTGCCCTGGTTGCCAGTCGATCGGAATCACAAAAAAACGGTGATCGAACAGGCGCTCCCCGTATGGCAGCTTGTCGCCCAGTGCGTATTGATGCAGCACCTTGTCCTGGTCCAGCACATACACATCGAGATAATCCAGCACCGCATAGCTGACTTCGATCAGGCGGGATTGTTCCTGGGACAGCGGATTCGCCAGACGTACATGCACCCACCAGGCGGAATCGCTGTAGCTTTTGTTGAACACGTCGCTGCCATTGTCGGCCCACGACCGATCAGGCGCGCGCACCTGATCCAGGGTCAGTGTCAGGGAAGGATCTTCCAGGTAGGCGACATGGGCATCCAGCTCGGCGCGATCAGTGCGGACATCCAGGACATAAGGGGCGGCCGCATAGGTTCCGCCACTCAGCAGCAGAACCCAACAGAACCAACACAACCGCAGCGCATTCACGGGAACGGACTCCGTCCTTAAAGACAAAATCGGGAAATCACTTGAGCTTAGCAGCAATATGGCGATTGAACCGGATTTGTGACCGAGCATTCCAGGGAGGTGCGGGTTTTCAGGGGGGCTAGCTTTGAACCCTTATAAAATCCCCAAGAGGTCTTTTTGAGGTCGAAGGTTCCTAACCCTTCTCGAAGGTCAGCATTGGATGAGTTGTACTCACTCTATCGGTCCCCGCGTACTTCCGCTTCCAGCTTTAACCAGCCAGACAATGTCCCTTTTGGCATCGTAGCAGCACCGCCCAATTGTAGATGGGTTGTAGCGTCTCTAATAAGCTGGAAGCAGCCATTTGACTTCGGGCTTATTTTATCGGCGGATCCACCCAAAGCGGACATTCACACGCGATGTTTTCACAACGTCCGCTAACGTAGAGCCAGACTGCTGAAGGGGCTGCGAACGCCATAGGCACCCTGCTTCAATACGTGCGTATAGATTTCGGTGGTTTTGACATCAGTATGGCCAAGCTGTTGCTGCACCGTGCGGATATCTGCGCCGGCTTGCAGTAAATGCGTTGCGAAGGAATGTCGCAGTGTGTGGCAGGTCACTTCCGGGGTGAGCTGTGACTGACGTGCCGCAGCACGAATCAATTTATTCAGCGCAGACTCATCATAGTGGTGCCTGCGCAGGAAATCGGTACGCGGTTCATAGCTCAATTTTGTGGCAGGGAAGACAAATTGCCAACCCAATGACGTCGATGCGGACGGATATTTCCGTGTCATGGCGTCAGGCATCCACACACCGGCGTATTCCTTTTGTCTGAGATCCTGTTCGAGTAAAAGCCTGACTTGTTCAATCTGGCTGCGCAAGGCTGGCACCAATTCCGGTGCCAGGGTGACGATGCGATGTTTGGCCCCTTTGCCGTTCCAGACACGCAACTGTAGCTGGTTCGCATCGACATCTTTTACCCGCAGTCGTACCAGTTCAATGCGGCGCAGACCTGAGCCATACATCAAGGACGCCATCAGCAATGGCAAGCCGGTCATCGTCGCCAGGAGGCGCCGCACTTCATCAACAGTGAGCACGATAGGCAGCTTTGCTTGTCGGGTGGAACGCCGAAAGGCACCAATATCTCCGATCGGCTGCTGAAGGAAGGTGTTGTAGAGGAAAGCAATCGCATTCAGTGCCAACGCCTGGGTGGATGCGGCGACAGTACGCTCGACGGCAAGGTGCGTTAAGAATCGTTCCACTGCTTCAGGTTCCAACTCTGTGGGATGGCGTAACCCGTGAAAGCGGATGTAGAAACGAATCCAGTAGAGGTAAGTATCAACAGTGCGTTTACTGTAACGACGAACGTGCATGAAATCCGCGAGGGATTGCATGAAAGGCGATGCGGCCACGGGTTCCTTCCCAATAAGATCCAAAAACGATAAAATAACTGTATGTATATACAGCTTACCATTCTAATTGTTCAGGTCAACCAGACTGTGGTAAAAAATAGTCCTGAATGGTGGGTGGGCTTAACATTGAGGTCTATGCTTGCATAAGCAAAACATACACTTAGACAAGTCGTGGGCCGCCCGAAAATAAATTAATAAGGCCGCCTTTTAATAATTATTATGAGGCCGTCGGCCTCATAAATGAGCTGTTAGCGAAATGAGGTTCATGTGTTGAAAATTCGCAATATTTTATTTTTCAATAACTTCACACTTTCACTGTTCAACCATCTTTATGCCGATTTCCCGCTGTCATGCGATATAGATATTACGGAATTTGCCCTAGATTTATTACCGGATGATCTGGATGTAAAGGATGGAATCGATAAATTAGAAGTGGCCAGAGCATCTCTGAGCTTTTTAAGACAAGAAGGTTTCATTGTCATCAGCGAAGTACACAATGATAAAGTGTATAAGGGAGTTCGGTTAACAATGAAAGGGCTTGCTTCTCTAGGGTATGTGCCAAATAGCTTGGAGCCTGATGAAAGCATAATTTCAAAGATAAATGATATCGCTAAGGATGGTTTCAAAGAAGCTGGAGTTGATGTCACAAAAAATATAGTTCAGCAGCTGTTCTCGGTAGCACTGGCGTCATCAAAGTTAATAATTTCATAGCGATATTTCGCTAACAAGTCATTCAAGCGGACCCGCTGACGCGGGCCGCTTAACTCCAGCGTTAGACATCAGCACGAAGCCCGCCAGTCGACGCATAGCTCGAATTTAAAAGGACAACCATCATGGACATCGGAATCATCGGTTCAGGCAATATTGGTAGTACGCTCGCGAAACAGTTCAAGGTTCTCGGACACAAGGTGTCGATTGCCAACTCGCGAGGTCCAGCCACTCTTAGCACGGTAGCTGCAGAGACCGGCGCTACGGCAGTTACGGTGGAGCAGGCCGCCCTGGCGAAGGATCTTATCATCATCAGCATCCCTCAGATTGCCGTCCCGCGTTTGCCCCTCAGCATTCTACGTTCATCGCCAGCAGTGATCGTGGACACAGGCAACTACTATCCGACGCGAGATGGCGCTATCCAGGAGATTGATAATGGTTTGGCGGAAAGCCAATGGGTGGCCAGCGTACTTGGGAGGCCGGTTGTGAAGGCATTTAACAACATCGTTGCCAACAGTTTGGCTACACGCGGCACCGCCGCAGGCGACCCCCGACGCATTTGCCTTTCTGTTGCTGGAGATGACATTGGAGCCAAGAAAATCGTCCAAGACCTCATGCGTGACTTGGGGTTCGACGCGATAGACGCTGGTTCACTCGCTGATTCATGGCGGCAGCAACCGGGAACGCCCGCCTACTGTAAGGACTTTGACATCGAAACGCTCGAAGCTGCCTTGGCACAGGCTTCTGCAAGGGAGATCGAAAGCTATCGCAAGACGGCTGATGATCAGGCGGCTCCGTACTTGGTACCTGCGCCGAAACAGAGCTGATGACTAACAAACGCTTGCAAGGTGACGCGGCTACGCCGTGCACCTGAAGCGGGCGTTAG
>DATLII010000540.1:0-4096 GCA_035539495.1 Dongiaceae bacterium | reverse complement strand
CTGCTCGCTGCCGAACCGGTTCAGAATGTTGTAACCCTGCAGCGCCAACACCATGCCGATAATCAGGCCCGACACCACGATGATCACCAGCGACAACACGCCAATGAAATAGATTTGTTTCACTACCAGCGGAAAATTGGTACGCGGATTGGGCAGCGCCCACAGCGACTGGAAGATAAACAGGCCGGAGCGGCCGATCGCGCCCAGCACATCGAGGCCATTACGCCCCAGCAGACGAATGCGGTCGATCATGCTGGTTGCCCCCGCAGAAAATCATCACCCAATTTGCGCGCGGGATAATGGAACGGCACCGGACCATCGGGCAGCCCCTGCATAAACTGGCGCACGCGCGGCAGGCTGGAATTCATCACTTCCTCCGACGTGCCCTCGCCAATCACTTCACCATCGGCGATTACATAGATGTAGTCAGCAATGCTGGCGGTCTCATGCACGTCATGGGACACCACGATGCTGGTATGACCCAACGCATCGTTCAGCAGACGGATCAATTGCACCACCACCCCCATGGCCATCGGGTCCTGTCCAGCGAACGGTTCGTCGTACATCACCAGCTCTGGGTCCAACGCAATCGCCCGCGCCAATGCCGCCCGCCGTGCCATGCCGCCGGACAACTCGCTGGGCATCAAATCTTTCGCGCCGCGCAACCCCACCGCCTGCAGTTTCATCAGCACCAGGTCGCGGACCATGTCTTCGGGCAATTGGGTATGCACACGCAGCGGGAACGCCACGTTTTCAAATACCGACAGATCGGTGAACAGTGCGCCGCTCTGGAACAACATGCCCATCTTGCTGCGCACCTGGAACAGTTCCTTGCGGTTCAGGCTGGGAATATTGTGGCCATCGACAAAAATATCGCCTTTGTCGGGCTTGAGCTGACCACCGATCAGGCGCAACAGCGTGGTTTTGCCGGTGCCACTGGGGCCCATGATGGCGGTCACCTTGCCTTTGCGGATGCGGATATTGACCTTGTTGTAGATGGCCCGCTCGCCCCGGGAAAAGGACAGGTTGCGAACCTCAACATAATTCTCGGGATTGGGAGACATGAACGTCCTATCGACAAGCGGATGCGCGTGCACCGGTTGCGGCGGGAACCGGACCGGGCCGTGCTGGATAAGGGCCGCGCTCTAGTATGACAAGGGCCGCACTATATCATCCCGGCCGGGAAAGGAAAAATCCGCCATCACGCTTGCAGGGTGTCGGGATTCTCATTAAATTGCAGCCGCTTTTGCAGGCCAGCTTTTGTCGGTCGCTGTATTTGCCGGCCAATCCAATGATGAGATGCAGGCAGGGAGCGGGTCTGACAGTTCGCAGCGGTTTGGTTTACACTGGGCGCCACCGTGACCGCAGCCCCCGAGGACACGCACATCATGGAATTCGATTTCATCCGCTCCGGCCAACGCGTGGTCGACATCGAGACCAGCGCCACCCAGGCTCTGCACAATCGCATCGACGCCGGCTTCGTCCGCGCCTGTCAGATCATCCTGGCCTGCACCGGCCGTGTCATCGTCACTGGCATGGGCAAGTCCGGCCACATTGGCACCAAGATCGCCGCCACCTTGGCCAGCACCGGCACCCCCGCTTTTTTTGTCCATCCGGGCGAAGCCAGCCACGGCGACCTGGGCATGATCACCGGCAGCGACGTGGTGATCGCCATCTCCAATTCCGGCAAAACCGAGGAAGTGTTGTCGATCCTGCCCGTGATTAAGCGCAAAGGCGCACGACTGATCAGCATGACCGGATCGCCCAAGTCTGCGCTGGCCGCACAAGCTGATGTGAATCTGGACGTAGCCGTGGCAGAAGAAGCCTGTCCGCTCGGCTTGGCACCCACTGCCAGCACCACAGCCACTTTGGTAATGGGCGATGCCCTGGCTGTGGCGCTGTTGGAAGCCCGCGGTTTCACCGCTGATGATTTCGCACTGTCTCACCCGGGCGGCAGTCTGGGCCGACGTCTGCTGCTGTTGGTGGAAAACATCATGCGCACTGGCACGAATATTCCGCTGGTGAAGGACGACTCTACCGTCAGCCACGCATTGCTGGAAATGAGCGGCAAGGGGTTGGGTATGACGGGTATCGTCGACGCCAATGGCGCACTGGCCGGCATCTTTACCGACGGCGATTTGCGCCGCGCACTGGATCACGCTGTCGACCTCAAACACGCGCCCATCCGCGACGTAATGACCCGCAGTCCCAAAACCGTGCAAGCCCATGTGTTGGCGGTGGAAGCATTGAACCTGATGGACCAAAAGAAAATCACAGCATTGATGGTGGTGGATCAGGATAATCGCCCGGTGGGAGCCCTCAACATGCACGACCTGCTGCGCGCTGGCGTGGTCTAAGGAGAAACAGTGGACGATCTGCGTCAACGCGCACGCACCATCAAACTGGTGGCCTTCGATATCGACGGCGTCATGACCGATGGCAGCCTGTATTACACAGACTTCGGCAACGAGACCAAAGCATTCAATGTGAAGGACGGCCTCGGCATCAAACTACTGCAATCCACCGGCGTGGAAGTGGCCATCATCACCGGCCGCACGTCCGAGCTGGTAAAAAAGCGCGCCAGCGATCTGAAGATCAGCAAACTGGTACAAGGCCGCGAGGACAAAATCGTCGCTCTGAAGGAAATGATGGCGCCTATGGGCATCGACGCGCAGCAAGTGGCGTATGTGGGCGACGATCTGCCGGATCTGTCTGCCATCCGCTTCGCCGGCATCGGTGTGGCGGTGGGCGACGCTCTGCCCATCATTCGCGAACACGCCGACCTGGTGCTGACCCGCAACGGTGGCGACGGCGCAGTGCGCGAATTCTGCGAATGGCTGATGGCCGCACAGGGCACCCTGGACGCCATTCACACCCGTTACCTGAACAACTGACCCCGCCACATGAAACAAAGCATCCAAGCCACTCTCAGCAGTCTGCTGCTCGGTCTGATGATCGTGGCACTGCTGTCTTATAGCGGCTGGGATGAGTGGTTCGAATCGGAACCCACCCAACCCGGCGAGGAAGCGCAGCCTGATCTGATCGCGCTGAAGGTGGAACAGGTGAGCTTCGATGAACAGGGCAACAAACAATATCTGCTGCACGCGGAACGCATGCTGCAATTTCTCGAAGCCAACGAGAACCATATGTTCCGCCCAGACGTTCTGATATTTCGGGAGCAGACGCCGGCCTGGAAAACCACGGCTGACGAAGCCCGCTCGGATGCGACGGGAGAAGAACTTCTACTGGAAGGCAATGTCACCATTGTTCAACAAGGTGTAGAGCGGGCGGCTACCATGGAAACGCCCACGCTGACGCTGTACCCTCGCACCTCCCAGGCCAGCACCAAGGACAAGGTCGTAATCCGCCAGCCCGGCATTTATATCGAAGCCATGGGTCTGGATGCCGACCTGAACACCAACAAACTGACTCTGAAACGTCAGGTGACCAGTATTTATGAACCTGCAAAATCCTGAACTGATTCTGCTGACCGCCCTGCTGCTGGCCTCGCCCGCCATGGCATTGGACAGCGACCGCCAGCAACCCCTGAAAATCGCCGCCGACAGCGGGGTACTGGATGAAAAGGCCGGCACCGCCACGTACACCGGTAACGTCGTGCTCACCCAGGGCACATTGAAAATCAATGCGGAAAAACTGCATATCCGCACCGCCGATGGCAAGGTAGATATCGTGTCGGCCGACGGCAAGCCGGCGAATTTTTCCCAAGTGCCCGCGCCGAATGAAGCCGCCGTGGTGGCCAGCGCGAAAAATATCGAATACCGGGTGCGGGAACAGACCCTGATCCTGAAGCACACTGCATCGATCGTGCAGAATGAAAACGTGTTCAAGGGCGAGGAGATCGTGTACGAGATCCAGAGCCAGCGCCTGCAAGCCGTGGGTCAAGCCGGCGCGAAAGGTCAGGAAGGCAAAGGTCGCGTGGAGATGATCCTGCCCTCCGCCGCCGAGATCGCGCCGGAAACCAAGCCCGCGCCCGCACAACCCGCTGCGCCGGCACAACCGCCAGCCCAGAATCCCTCCCAGAATAAAGTCCCATGAGCCGACTTAGCGCCTCTCACCTCGCCAAGAGCTACAAGGG
>DATLII010000539.1:0-4718 GCA_035539495.1 Dongiaceae bacterium | reverse complement strand
CACAACCGGAACGGCTTAGCGCCGCCGCCATGGTAGGTGCCATGGCTGAAGCGCTGATCACGCCGGCCATGACCCAATCCAGCACCACGCAACGGCAACGCCAGATTCAACAAGTCGTGCAGTTCTGCCTGCGCGCCGTTGTCCGTCAACCAGGAGCCTGATATGAGCCTGAACACTCACACCCCCACACCGCATCTGGCCGATACCCATACCGTATTCAATCAACCGCAGGCGCTGGAAAACTACAATGCTTACTTGTCCGACGTAGCGCTGCGGGACGCGGTGAAACGGGAAGGTGCGGCCTGGGCCGACGCCCAGATCGGCGCCTTTGGCCAATTCACCGGTTCCACCGACGTGATTCAGTGGGGCTTTCAGGCCAACAAAACCAAACCGGAATTTCGCAGCCACGATCGCTATGGTCGCCGCGTCGACGAAGTGGATTTTCATCCGGCTTATCACAAGCTGATGGAAGCCTCCATCGTCAACGGCCTGCATTCAATACCCTGGACTGATACTCGCAACGGCAGCAATGTGCATCGCGCCGCGCTGTCGTATTTGATGTCGCAGGTGGAAGCAGGACATGGTTGTCCCATTACCATGACATTCGCCGCCGTTCCCTCGCTGCGCAAGCAACCGGATTTGGCTGCGCGTTGGGAACCGCTGATCACCAATCGCTATTACGACCCGCGCAATATTCCCGTGGAACAGAAATCCGGCGTCACTATCGGTATGGCGATGACGGAAAAACAAGGCGGCTCCGATGTGCGCGCCAATACTACGCGTGCGTTTCCCGTGGGTCAGCGCGGCGGTGGTCAACCGTATGAACTGGTGGGCCACAAATATTTCGTCTCCGCGCCCATGTGTGATGCGTTCCTGGTGCTGGCGCAGGCCGAAGATGGCATCTCCTGTTTTCTGGTGCCGCGCTGGCGCCCGGATGGCAGCAAGAATCCGCTGCAGCTGCAGCAGCTGAAAAACAAAATGGGCAACGTATCAAATGCGTCGTCGGAAACCGAGTTGCGCGGCGCACTGGGTTGGCTGATCGGCGATGAAGGTCGTGGCGTCGCCAATATTCTGGAAATGGTGGCGCTCACCCGGTTCGATTGCATGATCGGTTCCGCTGGCGGCATGCGGCAGGCCGTCACGCAGATCCTGCATCACTGTGCACATCGGTCCGTATTCGGCAAATTGTTGGTGGATCAACCGCTGATGCAGAACGTGTTGGCGGATCTGACATTGGAGAGTGAAGCGGCAGTGGCGCTGGCCATGCGCATGGCTCGTGGACTCGACAGCCCCAACGATGAACACGAAAAATTGATCGTGCGTATCGGTACCGCCGTCGGCAAATATTGGATCTGCAAACGCACTCCGCCCCATGCTTATGAAGCGATGGAATGCATCGGTGGCAGCGCCGTGATGGAAGACAGCATCATGCCGCGCCTGTATCGCGAAGCGCCGGTGAACGCCATCTGGGAAGGCAGCGGCAACGTGCAATGCCTGGACATGCTGCGGGCCATGGCACGTACCCCTGGCAGCCTGGAAGCATTACTGCGCGAAGTGGAAACCGTGCGCGGCCAGAACAAATTGCTGGATGCGCACGTACAAAATCTGAAACAGGAATTGGCGGACATGAGCGACATCGAATACCGCGCCCGCCTGATCGTGGAAAAAATGGCGTTGGCACTGCAGGCCAGCGTGCTGCTGCAAGCGGACAATCCATTGGTGGCCGATGCGTTCTGCGCAGCGCGTCTGCAAAACGGCACTCATCAGATGTTCGGCACCATTCCACGCGGCATCGACTGTCGCGCCATCATCGATCGCGCCAGCCCGCATCAGTAACCCGCATCAGCAACATTGTCACGATAGTCACGCACAAGGACACCCTCGCATGACCATGACCGCCACCGATCTGCAGCACTACCTGCTGCAGATTTTTCCCCAGTTCGAATACCGCATCCTGGAAGCCGGCAATCATCGCGCCGTACTGGAGCAGGACACCAGCGAGCCTCACTTGCGTCCGGGCGGTACCGTGTCCGGCCCCACACTGATGGCCATCGCCGATGCGGCTATGTATGTCGCCATCCTCGCGCAGATCGGTCAGGTTGCGCTGGCCGTCACCACCAACCTCAACATCAACTTCTACCGCAAACCATCACCGGGAAAATTGCGCGCCGAAGCCCGCATTCTGAAAATGGGCCAACGTCTGGCGGTGGGCGACGTGTTGCTGTTCTGCGATGGTGAATCCGAATCAGTAGCGCACGTCACCGTTACGTATTCGATTCCGCCCCGTCAAGATTGACGCAGCGGCATTTTTGCTCACAGTAAACTCTTTACAGCCCTGCTGGATTCGCTCAATATCCGGGAGTTCCACGCTTTTGGCGCAGAAGCCTGCGAACATTTGCGGGAGATTGCGCTTCCGTCGACCACACCATGGAGAAAATCTAAGATGAAAAAGGTATTGATTGGCGCATTGTTGCTGGGCACCTCCACTCTGGCCATGGCCGAGGCACCAGGTGGCCCGAACTGCGGTTGGGGTAACATGCTGTTCAAAGGCCAAAGCGGCCTGGGCCCACATTTCCTGGCATCCTGGACCAACGGCACCTCCGGCAATGCCACCTTTGGTATGACCACCGGCACCAACGGTTGCTCTGCCAACGGCACACTGACCTACGGCGGCAAAGCGCTGGTCGGCATGAGCGGCGTAATGGATGAGTTCATCGAAGACGCGGCCAACGGCAAGGGCGAAGCCATGACAGCGGTTGCCGTTTCCATGGGCGTCAAACCTGAAGACCGCGATGCTTTCGCAGCTGCGGTTCATAGCAACTTCAACACCATCTTCCCCACTGCAGACGTGACCGCCGAACAAGTCTATTCCTCACTCGTTGAAGTGATGAAGTCCGACGCCACTCTGTCCAAGTACGTATCCTGATGTAAGTGCGGGAGCTTCGGCTCCCGCTTTTCCACCCGTCCTGCAACGTGCCGGTTCTCGCGGCAGTTCCGATCTCTCAGCCATCATTCGAATTCATGAGCTGCTTCCGATTCCTTATCGCCGCATTGGCTTGTCTTGTCTGTTGCACGGCCGGCGTGACGCGCGCTGCCACGACGTCTGACATCGCCGCGCTGGCTAACGATCGCGAATGGCTGGCGTTGCTGCACATGGACCACGCCCCCCTGAACGGACAATACCGCAGCCAGGTGGATGATCCCGACTTCTTTCTGGCGCCATCCGGCGGGCACGATCCGCAGGCCGAACTGGAAGCCACGCTTGCCGCGTTCCTGCAACCTGCGGATGCACCCGACCAACACGCTGCGTGCAAGTTTCCCGCCCGGTTTCGCTGGCTGCATGCCCGGCTCGATCTGCCAGCACCCGCATTGACACCGCAGCAATGTCCCGAATTTCAGCAATGGCTCGGGCTGATCCGGCCTCACAGCATTACGCTTGTGTTCGCCTCTTCATTCCTTAACAGCCCTTCCTCGATGTTCGGCCATACCTTTCTGCGCATCGATCCCGAGGATCTGCAGACGGGCTCCGACTGGCTCAGTTTCGCTGTGAATTTTGGGGCGGAATTGCATCCCGAGGACAACTCCATTCTGTATGCCTACAAAGGACTGTTTGGCGGCTATCCCGGTTTTTTCAGCGTGATGCGCTACGTGGAGAAGATCAATGAATATAACCGGCTGGAAAACCGCGACCTGTGGGAATACCACCTGAATCTCAGCCCGGCTGAAGTGCAAACCCTGATTTGGCATCTGTGGGAATTGCGCGACATCGATTTCGATTATTTCTTTTTTGACGAGAACTGCTCCTACCGTTTGCTGGAATTGTTGGAAGTGGCTCGCCCCAGCATCGAACTTACGGATCAGTTTGGCACGCACGCCATCCCCATCGACACGGTGCGCGTGGTGGAAGCGGCCAGCATGATCAACGATGTGAGTTATCGCTCGTCGGAAGCCAGCCAAATTCAATATCAAGCCGATCTGCTCACGTCGCCTCAACAGCAACTGGCCTGGGAACTGGCACATCAGAAACGCCCGCTGGACGATCCCGAGCTACGCCAACTCGACACCAGCACCCAAGCGCAAGTATTACGCGTTGCCTATAAACATCTGCGCTATCTGCAACTGGGCGAGGAACGCGATCCGAAGCAGGCTCGACATAGCCTGGCCATTCTGCAGCAACTGCGCGCATTGCATGCTGGCGAAGCTGGCGCACCGCCGACACCCACGGCGCCAGAACAAGGCCATGATTCGCTGCTGCTGGGTGTCGCCGGTGGTCGCAGTGACGGGCGCAATCTGATGGACCTGCGCATACGCACCAGTTATCACGATCTCGCCGACAACCCGGACGGCTACCTGGACGGCGCCGCCATCAACATCGGCGAACTGCAATTGCGTCAGCGCGAGGACGACTCGCTGCAAGTGGAAATGCTCAACTTTGTCGACATCAATTCCCACTCACCCCGCACCCGCTTTTTTGACCCACTCACCTGGCGAGTGAAGGCCGGCTTCGACCGCGTCTATGCCGAGAAAGAGTCAAGCGAAGCAGGCGATTTCGACGACACGCTCACCGCTCGCGTCAACGGCGGCGCTGGTATCACGCTGCCGCTGGGAGATCGCCACCTGGTGTACGGTCTGGGCATGGCGCGACTGGAATACAACAAACTGCTGGATGACAACCTGGCGGTCGGTGCCGGCGCACTTGCCGGTGCACTGTTCTATCT
>DATLII010000538.1:0-3678 GCA_035539495.1 Dongiaceae bacterium | reverse complement strand
CGCCTCCAGGCCATAGCCCAGGGAACTGAGTTTGCCCGCCACGCCCAGGTTGCCGGCGTGGGCAGCGCCGGTGCCAGCCAGCAGAGTCAGAGCCAGCGTGGGCAGTAAGCGAAAATGACGTGATGAGAGCGTCAGGCTCATAAGATAGTCCTTGTGTCGTCTTCGAAAATGGGAGGTTGAACGGGGTCGTTGTGGAAGCATAGTTGGGGGCGGCAAGGGCCGCCATTTCCACGGCGTGAACCAAATCCCCTTGCTCCTATCCAATCCCGGACCAATCTTGTATAACACCTCATTCCCAGCTGACTGATCGATTCTCATGCATCCTCTGTTACTCGCCGCCATTCTTGCCGGTCTGGTGGCCGTCGCTCCTTTTGCCATCGACACCTACCTGCCCGCCCTGCCGCTGATGGCGCAGGATCTGGGCGCCAATATCGAGTGGATTCAGGCCTCGATTCCCGCCTACCTGATTGGCGGTGCCATCGGCCAGTTCTTTGGCGGCCCGGTGTCGGACCAGATCGGGCGCAAACCGGTGGGGCTGTTCGGGCTGCTGCTGTACGCGGTTTCCAGTTTGCTGATCAGCCAGAGTGAATCCGTGCATGCACTGCTGGCCTTGCGCTTCACCCAGGCCCTGGGTGGCGGCAGCGCGACGGTGATCGTGGCCGCCATTGTGCGCGACTCCCAGGATGGCAAGAACGCTGCCCGCATGATGGCGCTGATCGGCCTGATCATGACGGTGGCGCCGTTGGTGGCACCCGCGGTGGGTTCAGGCCTGCTGCTGTTGGCCGGCTGGCGCTCAATCTTCCTAGTGTTGGCCCTGTATGCGGCACTGATGTTCGTGCTACTGGTGTGGCAGGTCCCAGAGAGCCGGGCGCGGTCTGCATCTGTTTCACTGCCGGCGTTGCTGCAGGGCATGGTGCAGAATTACAGCGCGGTGTTTCGTCAGCGTCGCGCGCTGGGTTATTTGCTGGGGCTGGGTTTTGCATCCGCCACCATGTTCGTGTTTCTGTCCACGTCGGCGTTCGCCTACATGGAATATTTCGGCGCGTCGGAAGCGCTGTTTCCGGTGCTGTTCGGTGCCAACGTCATCACCATGATGATTGCGAATCGGGCCGGGGTAGTGGCACTGCGTTGGTTCGAACCGCAGTTGTTATGTCGTGTCGGCGTGGCCGTGTTGTTCGTCAGCATGCTGTTATTGGCGTTGTATGTGGGGTTGTTCCAGCCGACGCTTTACGTGGTGATGACGCTGATCATGTTGGGTATTGGCATGATGGGTCTGATTTATCCCCAAGGTATGGCGAGCTACCTGCACTACTTTCCGAAACAGGCCGGCGCCGCCAGTGCACTACTGGGGATTCTGCAATTTACGTTGGGTGCAGCCAGCGGTGCCTTGGCCAACGTACTGCATGACGGCAGCCTGAAGCCGATGGCGTTTGGCATGGCGATCTGTGCCAGCATCAGCCTGGTGGGTTTGTTGGGGATTTCCGGTATTCGCAGTAGCAGCGACGAAGTGCATAGCTGATATTTTTCTCAGCGGCATTCGCGAAAGATTTGAGATTCCAGTTCCCGTCGCTGGCGCCGCAGTTCGTTGCCGCGGGGCTCGCGGTAACCGGCGTCGAGCTGACGGTTGATGCGATCGAGGCGGACCTGCAGACGGGCGCAGTGTTTTTGCTGGCGCTTCTGGGCGCGCTCCTGTTCCTTGGCGGCACGTTGGGCGGGGGTTAAGCGGGACGCGCAAACGGAATCCGCTGCCCAATATGTTGATAAGGACCATTCCGGCGACGACATCAGCCACCACCATCCACCCATCATCATCGCCCAGACCCGCAACGCCACCCACAACTTCGTCCTTTTCCCCGTCACCATCCGCGCCCTTCTGCATGCCATTTAAATTTGCCAATGATTAGCAGACAGCTGCCGCGCAAATAAAAAGGCGCACCATAACTGTGGGGCGCGCACCATCATGCACCAGAGCCGTGCATCTCCTTCCGCATTTCCTGCGCAACTTGTTGCCCTTTCAACGTCTTGCCTGTGTTGGCACCTCAATTGCTTTGCATTTGTTGCAGAGGAAATCGATGGCGTGTCGATTCCGCACCGACAGAAAAAAATGTCGTGCCGCGTGGAAAAGCCATGTGACATTGGCAAATTGCATGATTACAATCTGGATCGAAATGGTCAGCTAGGGTTCCGATTGCGCAGGGGGAAATGCGCGATGTCTGGTCCGAGAGCTGACGACCTCCCACAGGGAGGTTACACGGCGGGATAAAAGCCCGGGAGGTGACACTGGCAGGAATGCCATTGATTCCTCCACTACCTATAACGTGTAACCGTGGGAGCTCCTCCATGCGTAATCCGATCAAAGCCTTCTTCCGTCTGCCTGTCTTACTTGCCGCGACTCTTGTTGTTGTAATAGCTGGAACTATTGGGACCGCACACGCTGAAGAGCGGAAGTCCTTCAGCGTGTGTTGGTCCATCTATGTGGGATGGATGCCCTGGGATTACGGTGCACAGCAAGGCATCGTGAAAAAGTGGGCTGACAAATACGGCATCAAAATCGACGTGGTACAAATCAACGATTACGTCGAATCCATCAATCAATATACCGCTGGCAAATACGATGGCTGCACCATGACCAACATGGATGCGCTGACCATTCCTGCCGCAGGCGGCGTCGATTCCACCGCCCTGATCGTGGGAGATTTCTCCAACGGTAATGACGGCGTCGTATTGAAAGGCAAAAAATCCCTCGCTGATATCAAAGGCCAATCCGTCAATCTGGTGGAACTGAGCGTGTCCCACTATTTGCTGGCGCGCGGTTTGGAAAGCGTTGGCTTGAGCGAAAAAGATTTGAAAGTGGTGAACACGTCGGATGCGGACATGGTGGCGGCGTATGCCACGCCGGATGTGACGTCGGTAGTGACCTGGAACCCGCTGCTGTCGGAAATCCTGGGTATGCCGAACAGCAACAAAGTATTCGACTCCTCGCAAATTCCCGGTGAAATCATCGATCTGATGGTGGTGAACACTGACGTGCTGAAGGACAATCCTGCGTTCGGCAAAGCCTTGGTCGGCGCCTGGTATGAAATTCTGGCCACCATGAGTGCGCAAGATGAAAAAGGCAAAGCAGCGCGGGAATTCATGGCCAAGGCATCGGGTACCGATCTGAAAGGGTTTGAAGCGCAGCTGGCTTCCACCAAGATGTTCTACACCGCACAAGATGCCGTCACCTTCACCAACAGCCCCCAGCTGAAAACCACCATGGAATACGTGGCGAAATTCTCGTTCGATCACGGCATTCTGGGTGAAGGCGCCAGCGACGCCGGTTTCATCGGCGTGGAAACCCCCGCGGGCCTGTATGGCAGCAGCAAAAACACCCAGCTGCGGTTCAATCCGTCTTACATGCAGATGGCCGTTGACGGCAAACTGTAACGGACCATCCTGAACCGAAACTGCAACTCCGTCGCTGATTGCCAGTAGGGAGCCGCCATGAAAAAAATCATCAATCTGCAACCGCACAACGGGACGCGCTGGCTGTTGGCGTTGCTGCCGTTCCTGCTGTTGCTGCTGCTGTACATGGCGGCATCCAATGCCCGTCTGGCAGAAAATCCCGGTGACAAACTGCTGCCCGCCATGGGCAGCTTCGCCGACGCGATTCAACGCATGGCTTTCGAGCCGGACAAG
>DATLII010000537.1:0-2701 GCA_035539495.1 Dongiaceae bacterium | reverse complement strand
CGGCGGATTGTTGGGGTCCAGACGAAACTCCGGCAATTTCTTCAGCAAGGTTTCGTACATTATTTTCAGTTCCATGCGCGCAAGGTGGATGCCCAGGCAAAAGTGGGGGCCTGCACCGAAAGCCAGGTGAGACAATTTTTCACGCCGCAGTTCGAAGCGCGTGGCGTCGGGATAAACGGCTTCGTCGATGCTGGCGCCGGGAATGAACATCATCACACGCTCGCCTTGAGCCAGCTTGATGCCGTGAAATTCCTCATCCTTCTTCAGCATGCGAATGGGGGCCACAAACGCGTAGCGGCGGAGAATCTCCTCGGTAGCGTTTGGAATCAGGCCGGGATTTTCTCGCAGCTCTTGCTGCAGTTGAGGGTCCGTCGCCAAATGGCGCACACCAAATCCAAGCGCATTCACCACCGTATCAAGCCCAGCAATGAACAGTATGACGCAATAGCTCAACATCAGATCCAGCGTCATGGGTTCGCCTTCCAGCTCCAGCGACCAGAGCATGCTGATCAGGTCATGCTTGGGATTCTCACGTCGATCGATGATCGTTTCCCGCAAAACATCAGCAATGGCTTTCATCATCAGCATGTTTTCAGCGAGATCGGGCGATATGACCGAAAGATGCTTCTTGGCCAGCTCCCGGTATTCGCGTTCCTTTTCCACCGGCAGACCAAACATCGCCAGGAAAATTTCGACGGGGTACACATCGGACACGGCATGCTGGAATTCGCATTTTCCTTTATCGGCTATGTCGCCAATCAACCGCTCGGCCAGCTCACGGATTTTCCCTTCCATGGCCATTACCGATTTGGGCGAAAAGGTTGAAAACAGCGGCTGACGCAATTTCGCATGCAGGGGCGGATCAATGCAGATGGGAACCGGTGCGGGTATTCTTTCCTCTTCCGGCAGTTCCGACATCATGGCGGCAAACGCTTCCGGCGAAAAATGCTCGCTGGAGAATTTTTTGAAGTCGGTCAGCGCTTCGAAGACCGCTTTATAGGACATGAACATCCAATGCCCGCCGTTATAAGGTGTCCAGAAAATGGGAGGCGCCTTTTGCATCAGGTCCACGGTGCGGGCATGGGGGTCGCGACAATATTCCGGATCGTTGTTGTAGTCGAACTCAAACACCAGTTCGCTCGGCACATGGTCTGGCCGCTTCATTTTTCCTGCTTCTGTAAGGCTCATACGGTATCCTTGATGCTTCTACTCAGGATTTTATTGTGGGTTTTCGATGCCGGCGGCTGCTTCACGCTCCAGCCGTTCATCGCGGAATTTCACGAGGTCACGAAAACCAATGCGCTTGTAAAGCGGGCGTGG
Source organism: Dongiaceae bacterium (assembly GCA_035539495.1). Classification (GTDB taxonomy): domain Bacteria; phylum Pseudomonadota; class Gammaproteobacteria; order Pseudomonadales; family Ketobacteraceae; genus Ch67. The sequence continues at coordinate 1,381 of DATLII010000537.1, read as the reverse complement.
TTGAATGCCCCACTGGTCCTGCGCGGTGGCGTCCGGCCCAGTGGTACGGCCTTCGCCTTCATTTTCGCCGTAGAGCGGATGTGGTATCAGGCACTCCGCTTTGTCATCGGACCAGCGCACTTTCATTAATTCATGGCACACTTCCGACACGGTCAGCGTCGGCCAGCCGAACCAGATCAGCAAACCCGGCAGACTGAGCGAAGCTTCCAACACCAGCGCAACCAGGCAGACGAACAATCCTCGTTGCAACCATTTGTGCATGTTCGCGAAATGCTCGGTTGTTCCGGCCGGCAAACTGTTTTCATTGCTGGATTTCATTGTGATTCCCCTTGCTTTTGTTTCTTTGCAGCATCAGTGGCGACATCAGTCGGTGAAAATTTCCCGGTTTACCGTGTGCAGATACGGCAAGGCCAGGAACGGCGTAATGTAGAAGATGTCGTAGATCCACCAACCCAACACGGGGAAGGTGATATTGGCGTAGCGAACGTCGGCGTAGAACGTCATATTCGGGTTGTAGCCGATCCACACGATCAGGCCCATCCAGCAGGTAACGATCAACCACTGTTGTCCCCAGCGCTTCATTTGCAATAAACCAATGGCGGCCGCAAGACGGGGGCAGAAACAAGCCAGGATCAATGAAATCTCCCAGGCTTTTTCACCGGGTGCTCCGGCACCACCGATGGTGTAGGGCCCCATCTTGAGTTCGTTGTAATGCCAGAAATATCCGCCATCAAATACGGCGCCCCAGCCCGCGGTGAGCACGCGGTTGATCAGCGAATGGTTGGCGAAAAGATCCATCGCCCAGCCCAAGCTGTTGAGCGATGAATCGATAATCACCAGATAGCCGATCAAGGTAACGATCAGCGGTCGAACGGAAAGGCCTGCCTTTGCAGCCTGCATTTGCAAGTGCAAACCGTAGAAAAAAAGTGGCAGTCCAAAAATACCAAGCACACCGGTTCCCATAAGAAGGGTGCCGACGATCATCCATTTGTCGGCGCGCCACTGTGCCTGTTTGCTGGCATCCTGATGCGCGTCATACGCGCCAAAAGATCGGGTTGTAGTTGTCATTGTTATTTACCAGTCACTGATCGAGTAAAGGTGGAGCTGAAAGAGAAACAAGCCAATCAAGTACGAATACAGCAGTATCTGAAAGACGATCATGGCTTTCTTGCGGCGGCGGTCCTGCTCCGAAACAACTTTCTTACTCATCGTTTCGCTCCTGATTGACGTGATTTATTGTTATCGGTGTTGTCGGCCGCCGGATTTGCGCCCAGCAGGCAGGCGGCTGCAATTTCTTTCAGGCAGTTGGTGACGGCGCCGTCATTACTTAACGGTGCCAATATGCAAACCTCGGCCGCTTCCAGTTCACTCGCACCTGCAG
>DATLII010000536.1:0-5024 GCA_035539495.1 Dongiaceae bacterium | reverse complement strand
GACGGCGACTTTGCCGGTCAGGTCTTTCATGCTGTATCCCTCAAAATACTTTTGTTTTGGTAGTGCCAGAATAAAAAATTAAAACGTGGGAAAGCGCGTGCAGTGAATACCGTTCGGGTGCTCGATCGTGGCCACGCATTCATTGCAGTGCAGGCAGCGGCTCTTGAAATCCTCTTTGTTTGCAGCCTGTTCGGGCAGGTCAGGATCGCTGAGCAATGTACGGCCCAGCTGAATGAAATCAAAACCGTCTGCCATCAACTGCTGGAAACTGGAATTGGTGCTGGCGCCGCCTACGTAAATGAGATTGCACTGCACTTTGTCCCGTATGCGCTTGGCCTGCTCCAGAAAATACAGTTCTTCGTACGGATAGTTTTTGAAAATCATCGGTCCGGACAGAAACATCACTGCTTTCATCAGCGGATTTTTTTCGGCGCGCATCAGCGGTTTTTGGATGTTACCACCGCGAAACATGATCATCGGGTTCATGGTGCTGGTGCCGCCACTGGTGACGATGCCGTCGATGCCACCCTTGTCCAGCAGCATGGCGATTTCAACCGCGTCGTCGTAATCCAGGCCGCCGCGCACGCCTTCGGTCAGGCTGATTTTGCCGATCACGGGAAAAGTATCGCCCACCGCCTTGCGCACCGCTTCCAGCACCTGCAACGGCAGACGCATGCGATTGGTCAGGGAGCCGCCATATTCGTCGCTGCGCCGATTGGTTTTCGGGCTCATAAACTGGCACAGGCCGTAGCCGTGGCCGAAATGAATTTCCAGTGCATCGAAACCGACGGATTTCATGAACACAGCGGCGTCGTGAAAGGTTTGCACCAGATTGCGGATATCCGCGTGTGTCATGGCGTCGCAGAAAAACATGCCGTTGGCGGCACCCAGCATATTGATACCGAAACTGGGGCCGAGCGGACGTTTGCGTTGCAGTTCGCGATTTTTGGAAAAGCCGCCGCCGTGACCCATCTGCCCCGACACTTTGGCGCCCCGTGCGTGAAGTCCGTCGATCAGTTGGCGCAGTTGCGGGCGGATGCCATCGTGCATGTACAGCATGTTTTCATGCAGTCGCCCGTCGGCTTCCACTGCGCAATAACCGATGGTGGTCATGCCCACGCCACCGTCGGCGATGCGGTTATGAAAATTGTGTAAAGCGGGGGAGGGAATCCCACCCGGCGTCATGCCTTCGAAGGTGCCGGCCTTGATAAACCGGTTACGCAGTTCCAAGCCGTTCAGCTTGGCAGGCAAGAAGCACTGCTGCAGGTGGGCATTCATGTGAGCGTTCCAGGCTTGGCATTCGGGTAAAAGATGCGGTCTTGGCAGGCTATCTTCTACCCGAATGCAGCACTATTTGTTGTTTTTGTTTTGCGAAATTTGCAGACCCAGACTGTCCAGAATCAGATCCATTTCTGCAGTAAAAGCCTCGCGGCTGTTGTGCATGTTTTCCAGCATCGCCTGGCCCGCCATCAGCAGCCAGGGATAATCCACCACCGACACCGGGCCATTGTTCAGCTCGGTCAAATCCGGCACTTTGCCTGCTTTCAGATCTTTCCAGATGGTGGGGAATACTTTCTCCACACCCTGTTGCCGCACGGGCACCATGATGGCGCTGCCGGTGGCTAATTCCGCCAGGGCTGCATGTGCAGTCAGCGCCTGTTTCGGTGTCAGGCCCGCAGTGATCAACACTTTCAGCGCTTCGTTTTGCCAGTTCAGTACCGCAGGGCCGAAATTGGTAGCGTGGCTCATGTACTGGACCATACCAGGGGAACCGTCATACGCGTCCCACATGCGCAGGAAGGATTCCTTGATCCAGGCGCGCCAGTCGGCTTGGTCGATTTCGGTGGGAATCAGGTTGCTTTCAGTGAGCTGATAGTCGATGACGGCAGCGATCAATTCGCTCTTGTCGCTGAAATATTTGTAGATCGCCATCGGCGTTACTTTCAGCTTGGTGGCGATCTTGCGCATGCTCAGCGCGTCGTTGGGATCTTTGCGCGCGATCTGGAACGCGGCCTTGATGATGCGATCGCGCGACAGCGTACCGGTGCGCGCAGGCGTCGCGGCGGCGGTGGTTGTATTTGTTGCGTTGTTCGAGGTTGTCATGGATACAGCCGTTTCCCGTCAGAGTTTTTTGTCCGGGTCTTTCGGCGCGTCACGTTGGGCGCCGATGCCCGAAATAGCGTAATTCACCACAGCCTTGAAGTTCAGGTCGCGGTCCAGATCTTTCTGGCTCAGATTGACGCTCGACAGGGTGGGCAAACGTTCCGGCTGACTGTCCAGGTTCTGAAACAGCCGTGCGTAATAAGGCGCGTAACCGGAACGGGCTTCCTCGATGGTCTGCAATTCCTGCTGCACATAACCGGTGATGGTGGTGATCAGGAAACTGTGGGCCATCAGTGCGGCTCGGGGCTCGAAACCGAATTGCACCAGGATGCTGGCTTCCTTCTCCAGATTAACGAAATCCGGATCCAGCGCGGCCTGCACGAAATCTAACAGATCCGGATGTTGCAGCAGCGCGCGGCGGTAGTAATCCGCCAGTACCCGCAGCCAGGATTGCCAGTTATGGCCCTTGGGTGATGGCAGCTCTTCCAGATCGCTGCGCGACAGGGATGCACGAATGCGACGCAGACCATCGATACCGCCCACATGGCGATACAGAGTGGTGACGTTCACGCCGAGAAAATCGGCCACTTCCTTCATGGAAATGTCGGCGCCCTGGGTGCCGATCTCACGCACCGCGTGCTCGATTTTTTCCATGTCGATGGAAGGGTTGCGGCCGCGCCGGGATTTGGCCCGGGTGCCCGCCTGCAGGATATTACTGGTTCTGGTCACACTCATGCTGATTCAGTCCGTTTAAGCAGTGATCGCGTCAAAATCAAACGCCAGAGGCGAAAAAGGAGGACAAAGCCGAGAATGGAATGGCCTCCCATTGTAACGATTTGCCGCCGTTTAAGCACGGCTGTTGCAAAATGTATTGCACAGGCAGTCATGCATTTTGAGCAGTCATGCCAGCTGGGCTGCTCTAGCCGCCTGTTCCGCCTCCATGGCCTCGCGCATTTTGAATTTCTGAATCTTGCCGGTCACCGTCATTGGGAAACTGTCGACAAAACGAATATGGCGCGGAATCTTGAAGTGCGTGATGCGATCGTGGCAGTAGGCCCGGATCTCTTCCGCAGTGGCGCTGGCGCCTGCCCGCAATTGCACCCAGGCGCAGATTTCCTCACCGTATTTGGCGTCGGGAATACCGAACACCTGCACTTCCTGGATGGCTGGGTGGCTGTACAGAAATTCTTCTACTTCGCGCGGATACACGTTTTCGCCGCCGCGGATGATCATGTCCTTGATGCGGCCCACGATACGCACATAGCCTTCTTCATCCATGATGCCGAGATCGCCCGAGTGCAGCCAGCGCTCGCTGTCGATGGTTTCCGCGGTTTTCGCCGCGTCGCCCCAGTAGCCTTTCATCACGGAATAGCCACGGCAGCAGATTTCGCCTTTCTCGCCGATGGGTACGATGTGGCCAGCAGCATCGACCAGTTTCACTTCCTGGTGCGGCCCCACTTTGCCCACGGTGGATACGCGCTTTTCGATGGGAGCGTCGATAGCCGTCATATGATTGACCGGACTGGTTTCGGTCTGCCCGTACATGATGGCGACATCGCGCATGTGCATCTTGTCCAGCACGCGGCGCATGATGTCGATGGGGCAGGGAGCGCCGGCCATTGCGCCGGTACGCAGGCTGCTCAAGTCGTATTGGTCAAAACCGGGCGCATCCAGTTCGGCAATGAACATGGTGGGCACGCCATGCAATGCGGTACAGCGCTCAGCCTGCACCGCTTCCAATACTGAAATCGGATCGAAGGCATCGCTGGGAAATACAGCGGTGGAGCCGTGGGTGAGGCAGGCCAGATTGCCCATTACCATGCCGAAGCAATGGTACAGCGGTACGGGAATGCACAGACGGTCCTGCTCCGTCAGCCGCATGCCTTCACCCACTTGATAGCCGTTGTTCAGAATATTGAAGTGAGTGAGAGTAGCGCCTTTCGGATTACCGGTGGTGCCGCTGGTGAACTGGATATTGATGGCGTCGTCTTTATGAAGTTGTGGTGCCAGTGCCGCCAGTTGTTGCTGCTCTTGCGCGCCACCCAGCGAGCAGACGTTGGCAAAATTCAGCATGCCAGGCGATTTTTCCTCGCTCATGCGAATGATGGTTTTCAAGTGCGGCAGTTTCGCTGAGGCGATTTTGCCCGGTTCGGAACGCGCAATTTCCGGCGCCAGCTCGTTCAGCATTTTCAGGTATTCGCTGGTTTTAAATTTTTCCGCCGTGATAACGACTTTGCATTCCACTTTATTGAGCGCATATTCCAGCTCGTACAGACGATAAGCCGGATTGATACACACCATGATGGCGCCGATTTTCGCGGTGGCGAATTGCGTTAAGCACCACTCCACCCGGTTGGGCGACCAGATGCCGACGCGATCGCCTTTTTGTACGCCCAGTGCCAGCAAACCGGTGGCCAGCGCATTCACTTCCCGCTGATAATCGCGGAAGGTCCAGCGTATGTTCTGATGCCGGACCACCAGCGCATCACGATCGGGATAGGTAGCGGCAATGCGATCAAAGCATTGGCCGATGGTTTCCTGCAGCAACGGTTGGTTGGCCGGTCCGCTCAAATAGCTCTCGGTCATCATGGCGATATCCTTTCGAATTCCGGTGTCTGTTTATTGTTGTGGGTGCCGGCGGCGGTAGTGCGACGCGCCTGGGAAAAAGGCCCTTTTTCCCGCATTGGGATTGATTCTAGAAGCAATCGTTACCTAAATAAACATCTATTTTGCAAATATATTGCATAATAAGATTGAAGTCATGATAATGGGGCATTCGCTGGGTTTTTCAGGGAAACCGCAACAATGCAAAGCCATGATAATTATGACAAAGAAGTGGATGTGCTGGTGGTGGGATCAGGCGCGGGAGCGCTGACCGCTGCCCTGGTAGCCCGGCTCGAAGGCTGTGGTGAAGTGCTGGT
>DATLII010000535.1:0-6899 GCA_035539495.1 Dongiaceae bacterium | reverse complement strand
TCCCAGTTCGGCACCAATTTCACATTGTCGATCGAAGCAGCGGAAGGCGTGACCACCGGTATTTCCGCAGCGGATCGCGCACGCACGGTGCACGCTGCTGTGTCGCGCGATGCCAAGCCGTCGGATATCGTGCAGCCCGGTCATATTTTCCCAATCATGGCGCAGCCCGGCGGCGTGTTGCGTCGTGCCGGCCACACTGAAGCTGGTTGCGATCTGGCGCGGATGGCGGGGCTGGAGCCGGCGGCGGTGATCGTGGAGATCATCAATGAAGATGGCACCATGGCGCGTCGTCCCGATCTGGAGAAATTCGCCGAGCAGCATGGATTGAAGATTGGCACTATCGCCGATCTGATTCACTACCGCACGGTGAATGAAAAAACCATCGAGCAGACCCGCTGCGAAAAATTCCCGACGCATTTCGGCGATTTTCAGCTGTATCTGTTTCGCGATCTGATTGAAGGCCGTACACACACGGCGTTGGTGAAAGGCGATCTGCGCAACAGCCAGGCGGCGCCATTCGTGCGTGTGCATTTGGCGGATCCGCTGCGTGATCTGCTGCATGCGGTGAAGGAAGATTCCAGCGGCTGGAGTCTGTCGCGCTCGCTGCAGTTTTTGGCGGAGCATGATGATCCGGGTGTGATTCTGCTGTTGGCGGAATCCTTCGACAGTCACAACATCGACGAGTTGGTGGACAGTTTCTACGGCGGCCGGCCCGGCAAGCGTCAGTTGTCCCGCGACGGAACCAGCATGTATCGCACTATCGGTACCGGTTCGCAGATTCTGCGGGCATTGGGTATTTCCAAGATGCGCTTGCTGAGTTCGCCGATCCGTTTCAATGCGCTGTCCGGTTTCGATCTGGAAATTCTCGAATACGTGGATGGCCACTGGCCTGAATGATTGCCCGATTGAATGTAGTTTTAACTTTTATTGATACGACTCACAGGTAATGACATGAGCAAGGTAAAAATCATCGAAGGCGATTTCCGTACCACGGCAGCGCGCTTTTCCATCGTGGTGGCCCGCTTCAACGCGTTTGTGGTGGAAAGTCTGCTGAGTGGCGCTATCGACGCGCTGGTGCGTCACGGCGTTGCGGAGAAAGATATCGAGGTGATCCGCGTTCCCGGCGCATTTGAACTGCCGCTGGTAGTGAAGAAAGTGGCGGAAAGCCGTAAGCCGGATGCGATCATCGCGCTGGGTGCCGTGATTCGTGGTGGCACGCCCCATTTCGATTATGTGGCGGGTGAGTGTACCAAGGGCGTAGCCAGCGCCATGCTGGATAGCGGCATTCCGGTCGCGTTTGGCGTGCTGACCACCGACAGCATCGAGCAGGCCATCGAGCGCTCTGGCACCAAAGCCGGCAACAAAGGCGCCGAAGCGGCGCTGAGTGCGCTGGAAATGGTCAGCCTGCTACGCAATTTGTGATACCGAGGCACGTCGATTAATGAATAGTTCCTCGCAAAAACCTTCACCGGCGGCACGCCGCAAAGCGCGTCGCTTCACCGTGCAGGCTCTCTACCAATGGCAGATGACCGGCGCGAATATCGGTGAAATCGAAGCCCAGTTCCGGGTCGACAACGACATGCGTAAAACGGATGTCACCTACTTCCACGAGCTGCTGCACGAAATTCCCAAATGCGTGAATGAGCTGGACGGGATTTTCAAACCACTGCTGGATCGGGAGATCAAGGATCTGGACCGCGTGGAACTGGCGATCCTGCGCATCGGCACCTATGAATTGTGCAAACGTCCCGACGTGCCGTTCAAAGTGGCGATCAACGAAGGCATCGAGCTGGCGAAATATTTCGGCGCTACCGAAAGCCATAAATACGTGAATGGCATTCTTGATAAAGTGGCGCAGCGGCTGCGGGTGTTGGAAATGAAAGCCGGTCGCAATTCCTCGGAGTGAATGCCTGAAATGAATTGTCAGCTTCCATGACCGAGTTCGCTTTAATCGATGCCCATTTCAAGGCGCTGAGTCAGCGGGTGACTGGCAGTCGCTGCGATTTGGGCATCGGTGACGACTGCGCGCTGGTGACAATCCCGCACGGCAAACAATTGGCGGTTACCGCTGACACGCTGGTCGCCGGCGTGCATTTCCCCATCGCGACGATGCCCAGCGATATCGGCTACAAGTCCCTGGCAGTGAATCTCAGCGATCTCGCGGCCATGGGCGCGCGGCCAGCCTGGTACACTCTGTGCGTCACCGTGCCCCAGGTCACGGAATCCTGGCTGCAGGATTTCTGCGCTGGCCTGGAAGCGTTGATGCGGGAAATTCCGGTTACGCTGATTGGTGGTGATACCACCCGTGGTCCGTTAAGCATCACGATTCAAGCCATGGGCCTGGTGGATAGTGGTTGCGCGTTGCAGCGTAACGGCGCCAAACCGGGTGATGATATTTATGTGTCGGGTTGCATCGGTGATGCCGGTGCTGGGCTGCGGGCTGTGCTAGGTGAAATTCCCGTGGAGCAATTAGCGCAGATACCCATTCTGCAATCCTCGCTGCAGCGACTGAATCGTCCGCAACCACGCTGTGCGTTGGGCGCTGCATTGGGTGCGGTGGCCAGTGCGTGCATCGATGTATCCGATGGACTGTTGGCGGATTTGGGCCATGTGCTCAATGCCAGTGGTGTGGGCGCAGACCTGGATCTGGACCTGGTGCCACTGTCTCCCGCATTATGCGATCTTGCCATCGTTACTCAGCTGGAACGAGAGGCGGGCGCGTTGCAAGGCACGCTGGCAGGGGCGCGCCGGTTCGCTCTGTCCGCTGGTGATGATTACGAGCTTTGTTTCACGGCGCCGGTGAGTCAACGCGCGCAGGTAGCAGCGCTGGCGCAACAGACCGGCACACCCGTTACCCGCATCGGCAGCATCCAGGCGCAACCGGGTATTCGCGATTTGGCCAGCGGCGGCGCTTTGCTGGCACCGTCCGGTTACATCCACTTCTGAAAGGCGACTTTGCGTTGAACTCCGTTCCCGCTTCCGCATTTAAAAATCCTGTGCACTTTCTGGCGATTGGCCTGGGCAGCGGCGCAGCGCCGAAAGCGCCTGGCACGTTCGGTACCTTGGCGGCCGTGCTGTTGTACATCCCGTTGTCCTGGCTGACGATGCCGATGTATGCAGGCTTGGTGCTGGCGGCGGCGTTGGTGGGAATTTATTTATGTGATCGCACCGCGCGCGATTGGAAAGTGCACGATCACGGCGGCATCGTCTGGGATGAGTTCGTTGGTTTCTGGCTGGCGATGTTAGCGGTGCCCGCCACCTGGTATTGGGTGCTGACGGGCTTCGTTCTGTTCCGCTTGCTGGATATCTGGAAGCCCTGGCCCATTCGCTTGCTTGACCGCCGTTTGCACGGCGGTCTGGGCATCATGCTGGACGATATTGTGGCCGGTCTGCTGTCATGCGGGTGTCTCCACGTCCTGATGTGGCTGTTGGGCCGATATCCGCTGTAGCTCGCTATAGTTTTTGTAAAAAATCCCGGTAACCTCGTGCCACTGCTTCCGGTGCTTCCACTTGCGGATAGTGTCCGATAGTTGGCAGCGCCAGCCGGTACGCCGGTTCCCCCACCACGTCCAGAAAACGCGCCACCATGTGAGCGCCGGAAATTGGATCCACCGAGCCATTGATCAAGCCGATCGGCGCACAGCTATTCTGTAGCGCTGTCACCCAACGTTCGCGATGCAGAATGCGCTGCGGCATGTAACTGATCAGTTTGGTCAGCACCCGGCGGCCGTTGTTGTGATTGATCAGTTCCCAAAAGCCATCCACCAGTTCTGTCGTCGGCTGGGTTTTCGGCCCGAAAATTTTCTGCAGGGTTTTCTGTAGCTGCTTTTCTTTCATCATCGCTGTCAGCAGTGGTGCCATCGGCGTCAGCATCATTTTTTGGATCAGGCGGGCATGGTGGGTTTCCGGAAATAGTCCGCCATTGAGCAGACACACGGACAGCCATTGCGGCCGCGCGCGGGTGTTCTGCCGATACAGCAGTTCCTGCACCACAGTGTCGCCATAGTCATGGGCCAGCACGTGGAAACTACGCAGACCCAATTCCGCCACCAGCGCTTCGACGATGTCCGCCTGCTCGCTGATCAGATAAGGGTGGGGATAGGGTTTGTCGGAAAAGCCGAAGCCCAGCAGATCCAGCGCCACCAGACGGAAGTCCGCCTGCAGCAGCGGCCACAGCGGCTCCCAATCCCAACTGGCAGTGGGGTAACCGTGAATCAGCAAAATGGCGGGGCGTTCGTCGGCGCCGGGGTCGCTGTCCAAAGTGAAAATCCGGTGGCCCGCCAGCGTGCGCAGACGACCCATCTGTTGCCATTGCGGGACGGAGATGGACATGGGGGCGATCCGTGTCGTGGCTGTTTGTTTACGCTCTGGACGTTTAAGAGGCTCTTGCCGTTTAGCCGGCGCCTCTCTGTTAGCTATCTCTAGTCGTCCAACCGTCTCTGATCGCTCAGAGGCTCTGGATTGCCCACAGAGCGTAGAAGGCCCGGCGGGCGGCGGCAAGTATAAGACGTCCGTGTGGCAACTCTGCTTCATGAATAATTCCTTGCAACCCATAACATTAACAATCCGGTCAGCAGTAGCAACTCGATGCCGCCACCCTGGCGTGCGCTGCTGCGATTGTCGCTGTTGTCTATTTCAGTGCCGGTGCTGACCGCGATGCTGGTGACAGCGAACGGCTTGCCGGTGTTCTCGCCCCGCACGGCCAGTGTCACGGTGGACTGGTCCATGGCCGCCAGTTCGTCCTGCGTGCACAGCACATGGCGACGCACCGGCTGGCACTCCATCTGAACGCTGCGGGCGGATACCAGTTCCACGTTTTCAGGCAATAAGTGCGTCAGGGCCAGTTCCCGGGCGCTGTCGTCGCCCAGGTTGCGCACCCGCACCTCGAATTCCACCACGCCATCGCCGCTGGACGAGGCGCCGCCAATGCTGGTCTGCAGGTTCACCGCGGGATCTTTGCCTTCATCCACCAGAATGTTGTCCAGGGCGACGAAGGGTTCTGGGTCGATGCGATCCGGAGTCAGGCCGTCCTCGCTGGCCATGTTGAAGCGCACGGCTCGCAAGGATTCCAGCGATGTGTTGGCGCTGTGCACAGGCTCGCCGTTGATGCGAAGCGTCAACAGTTGACGGCGCAAGTCCAGGGTCAGCTGTACATGCAGCAGGCGATCGTCGTCGAAGCGGGTGACTGCTCCACCCCCGCTCCACAGCACCAGGCCATCGCCATTGAAGGTCAGCACCGCTTCGTCCGCATCGTTCAGCAACAGACGGAAGCGATTGCGGGAGCCCACGAGCCGCGCCGTCAGCAGATCAAAACTGATGCGCGCCTGTTGGCCGACGTCCGGCAGACGGAAGCCCACCTCTTCGCTGTAGCAGCAGGGGCCATTCGCTAGTTCGGTGTTCAGCAACAAAGGCTGGGTGAAGCCGCCCATGGCCGGCACTACCCGCGGGTTGCCCACCAGGATTTGGGGTGCTGCCGGCAGTGATCCAGTCGAGGGGCGAAATTCCCCTGTTAACAACGGCGCATTGAAGTTAGCCAGTACAAGCTGGCGCGGCACACCCGGCCCCGAACTGGCGGCTTGAGCAGATAGGCTTTGTAAAACAAGGATGAAGCAGAAGATGGCGAAGGCACTGGAAGACCGCAACATGCGCACTCCTCACCTGCGGACGGTCCGGCCTGTGCCGGTAGGAAGTCATCCACAGCGGAGCCCAGTATAGAAAAATACTGTATATATGTACAGTCAAAAGTGGAGGTGTTTCTTACTGCAGGTGGGCCAGCTGCTGAGAGTTGGACAGATCCAGGCGCTTGGCTTTCCAGTAGGTGCGGGTCCAGTAAGCATCGCCCATACGCGAGATTTTCACACCCTGGCGGGTGGAGGCATGCATGAACTGACCGTTATCCATGTAGATGCCCACATGGTTGGAGCGGCCGGTGCGGAAGAACACCAGGTCGCCTATTTGCAGGTCTTTCTTGGCAACATCACGGCCCTGGCGTACCAAGTTGCCGGTATCCCGCGGTACGTTCATGCCCAGGCGTTTCTGGAATGTCAGATGGACGAAGCCGGAACAGTCGATGCCGTTGCGGCTCATGCCGCCCAAGCGATAACGGGTACCGCGCCATTCCTGATGCTGAGCCTGGAGGGCTTTCTTCAGCTCATTGGGCAGATGGGCGGGCAGTGTGGTTTGAGCAGCGGAATCGGTATTAGAAGTGGTGTTGGCGGTAGCAGGCTTGGAAATCGGGGCGGGGGCATGTTTGAGCGTCAGGGCGGTCGTCTTGGGGTGAGCCACGGACGCGTCTGGCTGCGGCGTCAACACGGCGCAACCGGTGCTCATCATCAGTGCTGTGATCCCAATCCAGTGTCGGAACATAATCCCTAACCCGCTTATTCGTTCTTCTAAGTAACTGGATGTTACCGCACTAGGTTGAACGAATTTGCGGGCTGGGTCAAAAAACGGGAAATTGTTCCACGCCGTCCTATTTTGATTAGGCTGGCAGTTTCACGGCTTCCTGTGCCCGTTTTGTGTACTCCGGAGCGGCCTTGATGAGCTGAGCCGGAATGGTTTATACGCTGTTTTTGGTCAGGAAACGATCCAGGGAGTTGGCGAACGCCTGGCGATCCTGTTGGGTCAGCGGTGGTGGTCCACTGGTTTGAATGCCGCTGGAGCGCAGGGTTTCCATGAAGTCGCGCATGTTCAGACGCTGGCGGATATTCTCGCTGGTATAGAACTCGCCCCTCGGGTTCAGCGCGAATGCGCCTTTATCGATCACCGCGGACGCGAGGGGAATATCGGCGGTGATGATGAGGTCGCCGGGCTCTGCCCGCAGCACGATTTCGTTGTCAGCCACGTCGAAGCCCTTTTCCACCTGAATGGCGCGGATGTGGGGTGACGGTGGCACATTG
>DATLII010000534.1:0-17680 GCA_035539495.1 Dongiaceae bacterium | reverse complement strand
CCCCGAAGGGTGCTTTTTACTGCTGCGGATACCGTTGCAGAGAGTTCGCAACGTTATTTTCAGTCTTTCAGTGCTGCCAGAACTGAGCTGGTGATGGCATCGACGCTACCAATACCTTCAACCCGGGCATAACGGGTTTTACCCTTGCCGCTGCGCGCGACCTGTTGGTAGAAATCCACCAGCGGAGCAGTTTGCGTGTGGTAAACCTCCAGACGCTTGCGCACGGTTTCTTCCTTGTCATCATCCCGCTGCACCAGATCTTCACCTGTGACATCGTCCTTGCCGGCCACTTTGGGCGGATTATAAACGACGTGATAAACGCGGCCGGAACCCGGATGCGTGCGACGACCACTCAGGCGTTTCACGATCTCTTCGTCGGGAACATTAATCTCCAGCACGTTATCGATTTCGACACCGGCTTTCAGCAGCGCTTCTGCCTGAGGGATGGTGCGGGGAAAACCGTCGAACAGGAATCCTTTGCTGCAATCGGGCTGTGCAATGCGCTCTTTCACCAGGCCGATAATGATGTCGTCAGACACCAGCTGTCCCGAATCCATCACTTTTTTTGCCGCCAGACCCAACGGTGTGCCCGCTTTGACTGCTGCACGCAGCATGTCACCGGTGGAGATCTGGGGAATACCGAATTTCTCCGTGATGTATTGTGCCTGGGTACCTTTCCCGGCACCGGGCGCGCCTAACAAAATGATACGCATTGAACGAAACTCCATGATGGTTGATTTCAAAGACGGATGTTACGAAAGAGTCTTTAACTGACCTAATAAAGAGTCCTCGGATGTTATGGAAGAGCCTCGCGCAATGCTGCTCTTTCCGTTCGAGGATTCTAGCAAATTCAGCTTGGTCGCAGATGGCGGCCGGAATGCTTCAGCCGGAACACGATAATGAAGTTCTGGCAAGGGTCCGGCATGGAAAAGAAGGGCCAAACATACACATGAACAGGATTGGTTACAACCCTGCCTGCGTCAACTGTATAAGCCGTTGTTTTGTTACGAATTTTAAATAGATTAAAAAAATGCGGCAGACAGGCCTCGCAGACCTGTCTGCGCCATCAGGCGGCAATATGGTTAGCAAGGCTGTCGATTTCGGGGCACAGCTCCATCACTTTCTCAAACACCGCTTCTGCTGCGTTGAACGAAATCAGTTGGGAACCGAAACCTTGCACCAAACTATCGGGAATACCCAGATCACCGATCTGGCGTTGCGCCAACAGACGGTTGCTGAGCTGGATCAGGCGCACATAATCCTGATGCGGCCCGCTGTAATGATCGTCGTGATGATGGAAACAACAGGCCACCACGGCTTCCGGCAAGCGCCATTTTTCCAATAGCACGCCACCGATCTGGTCGTGTCCCAGAGCGATTAATTGGCTCGCCTGTCCCATGCCAATCATGTCTTTCTCGATCGCATGCAGCGGTTTTTCCGGATGCTTGGCGGCCAATTTGTTGAGCAGGCAGAACTCCGGCGGAAACAGATGGCCCAGCAACAGCACGCCGATATTGTGCAGCAGACCTGCCAGATAGGCGGTGGCCGGATTAATCAGGTCAGGCTGATCGATTTTGCGCGCCAGACTCTGCGCCACCACTGCGCAATACAGCGCATGTTTCCAGAATGCTTTCAGACCGAGCGGACCGTCCTGCGGTACTTTGAACGCGCGTCCGGAGGAGATACCCAGGGCGATATTGCTCACCAGATCGAAACCGAGCACGCGGCTAATAGCGTCCTGCACCGAATCCACCTTGCCACGGTAACCGTAATACGGCGACCCGGCATAACGGACAATTTGCGCCGCCATACTGGGATCCAGTTCTACTGCTTCAGCCAGATCGATGGCGGTAGTGCGGGGATCTGATACCAATTGAATAATTTTCAACGCCATCGCTGGCATCGCTGGCAGACGGTGCATTTTGTCCAAATGCTGACGAATGCGGTCCGTATCGCCCGGCGCAGGAACAGATTCCGCTTCCAATGTATGCAGCGGGTTGGCAATCACCGCTTTGGGGAAGGCGCTAAAGAGGTATTGGAAACTGTCGGCATCGACGCTGATCAGGCAGGAATGAGTGCCCGCGCGGAAAAATACGCGATCACAATCCAGCAGCGAACGATCAATAATGCAGGGCAGATCATAGGGTTCCGGCAACGGCGGTTCGGCGCCGGGTTCCACATCCAGAAAACGCTGCGACAGGGCATGATCGTCGAGCCAGGTAAATTCACGCCGCAACAACGCTTCCACCCGATTCATGTCCAGGCCGTGGGACAATGGCAGCACCGCCATCAAACTGGCCTTGCGTGTACTCTGCAACAGCACCGGCACCGCTACTTGGCGCGGATCGATGCCCAGCTCGAAACAGAGCTTGGACAAACTGCTTTCGCGCACATGGGGATGGGCTTTGTATTGAATGCCTTTGCGTTCGAAGTACCGCTGAAGAGAAACCGCTATTGCCATGATCAACTCACACCCGCCGAACGGGTTTAAACCAGATGAATCCAGTTTAGTCCCTGGCACGGCATTCCGACGGCTTTTCGGCGGCGTGGTTGCTCACCTTTCAGATGCGATCAATGGATCTGTGCGAACTGCTTCACAGCAGGATTGGAAACAACCTGAATGAGTTTGGCTGCTTACAACAGAATGAGCGCAGAATGCCCCGCCGCTATACGCTTTCGCTGCAAGCAATCAGGGCATGCGTCCAGTGATTTGCAGGCTGACATCCTGTTTTCCGCCCGCCAGTTTTACCACTTGAGTAGGACCAATCCAGTCGCCACTTTGTGGAATGGCGTTGCCAGTGGCAGAGATCCGCGCCTGCACGATCACTTCGGGGAATTTCGATAACGTTGCCATGGGCGTCATGGCGTTGGCATCACTCAATTCCGCAATCACGGGCCAATTTCCTACCGGTTGTTTCACCACAGCCAATGGCATTGGCGGGCCATTTACCGCTTTGGCGTACACGAACAGGGTATCGCTGGCAGACAGTTGCTTCCGCACATCCGCAGCCACATCCACCGTAACATTGAGCGAGGGTTTGTCCGCACCCGGTTGTGCTTTTTCACCGGCAGGCGCGCTGGCTTGTGCCAACTGCTTACTCGCCACATCAATGCTGCGCTGGAGCATTTGCACCGCATTGGGATCGGCACTCGGACGCTGCACATACTGTTGCCAAACGGTGATGGCGCCATTGAAATCACCGGTCATAAAGGCAGACATGCCCAATGTCATATAGGGTTTTGGATTATCCGGTTGCAGCTCGATGACATCGACCAGGATCTGGCGCTGATCCGCCGACAGCGTGCCATTATTCAACGCCATCGCGGCCTGTGTGTGGCCCAGGATGTAATCGATATTCTGCGGTTCAATATGCAAGGCCCGGTTGAATGCCAGCTCTGCCTGCTCAGCCATTCGCATCTGCATATAACTGACGCCGAGCAGATACCAGCTACGGGCATCCTCCGGTTTTTTCTGCAAACGCGCCTGCATCCCGCGAATCAGATCGGGCAATTCGGCGCCCTGTTGCTCAAGTTCGGTGAGATTGCCCGCCAGCATCAGTGGAATCCAGCTTTCCAGGCGAGGCTGTGCCGCCAGCCAATCACGGGTCTCAGTGCGATACCCTTCGTTCCAATATAAGAAAAAGGCCAACAACGGAATCAAAACAAACAAGGGCCAAACCAACCAACGACCGGTCAGTGAACGCGGGCTCTGATCCTGTTGACTGTGATTGACGTCATCCAGCAGCGTCAGCTCCAACTCAGCTTTGAGCTGGGCGAATTCGTCTGCCTGTACCCGACCTTCGCGCAAATCGGTTTCCAGTTCCTGCAGCCGGTCACGATAAACAAGGGAATTCACCGCCACACCCGACAATTCTTCCCGCTGCCGGTGTTTCAGCATGGGCAGCACCACAACCAGCGCGCCGGCCAGTGCCATCAAGGCCATCAGGGCCCACAACTGCGTCATTTGGTTTCCTCTTGTTTGCCGCCGGTTTCAACCTGATCCAGTTGCTGCAACAACGCCTGTACCCGGGCCTCCTGTTCCGGGCTCACTTGCACCGCAACCCGAGGCTGGCGGAGTTTTCGCGTCAGAATGATCAAGCCAGCCAGCACCGCCAACACAAAGGGGCCGAACCAGAGAAACCAAGTAACGGGACGCACAGGTGGTCGATAGGTAATGAAATCGCCGAACCGCTCCACCATATAAGCGGTGATTTCAGAATTGCTCTTGCCTTCATTGATCAGACGATAGGCCCGATCCTTGATGTCCTTGGCCAAACCCGCATTGGAATCCGAGATATTCTGGTTTTGGCATTTGGGACAGCGCAATTCCTCCACCAAGACGCGAAAACGCTGTTCGTCTTCTGGCGATTTGAATTCATAGGCATCGATAGTGGCCCACGCCGTTCCCACCAGCAGCAACATCATTGCTCCGATCAGCCATCCGCGCTTCATCCCGCCGGGCCTCCTGCTTGTGTATCAGCACTGGTTGGGTCCTTGCCGCCTATTTCCTGCCACTTCGGCCACAGCAGATCACGCCACACGTCTTCCGT
Source organism: Dongiaceae bacterium (assembly GCA_035539495.1). Classification (GTDB taxonomy): domain Bacteria; phylum Pseudomonadota; class Gammaproteobacteria; order Pseudomonadales; family Ketobacteraceae; genus Ch67. The sequence goes on along the minus strand of DATLII010000534.1, from coordinate 13,130 downwards.
GATAACGCCGATGTGACGATAACGAATCTTGCCCTCGGCATCGATCAGGTAGGATTCCGGTGCGCCATACACGCCCAAATCCAGACCAAAATCACCTTTGATATCCGCGATGTTAAAAACGAACGGACTACCCTTGATTTCCAGATATTTGAGCGCTGCCTGAGGTTCATCCTTGTAATTCAACCCCACCATCGGAATGCCCTGTCGCGCCAGCTCCAGCAACACCGGATGCTCCACCAAACAGGAAGGACACCAGGTAGCCCACACATTCAGCAGCACAGGACCTTTAATATCTGCAGCGGTTACGGTGCGGGACGGATCTTCCAAAACTGGTAATTGAAATGCCGGTAATGGCTGATCGAGACGGGTGGATGGTAATACCGAAGGATCCGTACCAATGGCTTTGCCAAAGAAATACACGAGCACCGCAAACAGAATCAGCGGCAGCGAAAACAGCAGCCCCTTTCGCAACGACATCAGGCTTTTCCTCCCGCCAACGGGGACAATGCGCCGGCAACCCGGCTGCGAACCTGCAAACGATAACGGCGGTCACTCAGCGCAACAAAGCCACCTAATGCCATGATCATCGCCCCGCCCCATACCCAACGCATGAAGGGTTTGTAGTACACACGAACAGCCCAACTGCCATCCTGCAATGGTTCACCCAAGGCCACATACAGATCGCGGGTGAAACCGCCATCGATAGCCGCTTCGGTCATCACATCGCGCCGCACCATATAGCGGCGTTTTTCCGGTTTCAATGTCGTTACCAGCGTATCGCCATGCAGCACCTGTATCGTGCCTTCGGTAGACTGGAAATTCGGTCCACGAATATCGCGCACACCATCAAACACGAACACATAGGGACCAATATTTACCTTGTCCCCTGCTGCCATACGTACGTCGCGCTCCACATCGAAACTGGCGGTCATGGTGATGCCTGCCACCGTCGCCGAGATGCCGATATGAGCGATCACCATGCCCCAATAGCTGAGGGGAAGACGGCGCACGCCCGCCACAAATCCTGCTTTTGCAGTGCGAATCTTGCGAAATGCTTCCGACAGTGTGATCCACACCACCCATACGCAAACGGACAAAGCCAAAAACGCAACCCAATCCCAGCCTGCATCGAAAAGCCACAATGCCAGCGCCGCCAGCAATAATGCCAATACCAACGCCTGCAACAACGTCCGTTTCAGCAACGCCATTTGATGGCGTTTCCAATTCACCAATGGACCAATGCCCGTCAGAACCAACAACGCCAGCGACACCGGCACAAACACCGTATTGAAATACGGCGGCCCAATCGAAATTTTGCCCCAGCCCAGCACATCGAACAGGATCGGATACAGCGTACCCACAAGCACCAGACCAGCGGCACAAATCAGAATCAGGTTGTTGAACAGCAAAAACATCTCGCGGGAATACAGATCGAACCGGCTTTCACTTTTCAGCGCCTGGGCTCGCAACAGGAACAACAACAACGACCCACCCACCATCAACACCAGGAACACCAGAATGAAATAGCCACGCTCAGGATCAGCTGCGAACGCATGGACGGACGTCAACACGCCGGAGCGCACCAGGAAGGTTCCCAGCAAACTGAGGGAGAATGCGGTGATCGCGAGCAGAACCGTCCAGGATTTGAAAACGCCGCGTTTTTCCGTCACCGCCAGCGAATGCATGAGTGCAGTGCCTGCAAGCCAAGGCATAAAGGATGCGTTTTCCACCGGATCCCAGAACCACCAGCCGCCCCAACCCAATTCGTAATAAGCCCACCAGCTACCCAACGCGATACCAATGGTGAGAAAACACCAGGCTACTGTCGTCCAAGGGCGCGACCAACGGGCCCACGCACTATCAAGACGCCCACCCAGCAAACCGGCAATAGCAAATGCAAACGCTACCGAGAATCCGACATATCCCATATACAACATAGGCGGATGCACGATCAGGCCAAAGTCCTGCAGCAGCGGATTCAGGTCGCCGCCATCAGGGGGGAAATCCGGCAACAACCTATCAAACGGATTGGAGGTAAATAATAGAAAGGAGATAAAACCGATTGCCACCAGCCCCATCACACCAATGACCCTGGCCGCTACCACCGTGGGCAGATGCCGGCTCCACAATGCAACGGCTGCCGTCCAACCTCCCAATACCAGCGCCCACAACAACAAGGAACCTTCGTGACCACCCCACACCGCCGAAATCTTGTAACCCAAAGGCAGTAAGGTATTGGAATTCTGCGCCACATAGGCGACGGTAAAATCGTTGCGAACAAAGCTGGCCGCCAGACATATAAAGGCAAACAGTAGAAAACCGCCTTGAGCGAAAGCTGCCGGACGCGCTACCGCCATCCAACGTCCGTTCTGCAGCGTCGCGCCCGCCAGCGGTATCACCGCCTGTATCACCGCCATTACCAAAGCCATGACAATCGCGAAATGTCCGATCTCAGGTATCACCTTGTTTGCTCCTGCCGGCCCGAGCCGCTGTCACAAAAACGCCGCTAACATACCACAGCCCTCCCCTCCAGGCACCCGGCCAGAGACAGCCTATTTTGTTTCGCTTTTCCCGCTAAGGCTTTGACTTCCCGTGGCGGAAAGCGTGATGGAAACGTATTTTTACGTTTCCGGCTGTCGCTTCCTGCCAGTAGAACAGCTACCATGTGCCTGCGAGAAAGGAATCCTGAACGCGCAGGTGAGTTGTCATTTTCTGCCCATCGCACCCAGCAGTGGTCGCCATGTCGGCCCGACAACCGGGTAATAAGAACAAATTAAACCCCGCCCACCTGTAACAACCATTCAATTACTACAGCAACGACACTTCATGATTCAGAAAAACGCTTACTCCCTGCAAGAATTGCTGGACTGCGGTCACGGCAAAATGTTTGGCCCCGGCAATGCCCGCCTGCCTCTCCCCAATATGTTGATGATGGATCGCGTTACGCGGATCAACGCTGATGGGGGTGAACACGGTAAAGGTCATATCATCGCCGAATTGGACATCAAACCCGACCTCTGGTTCTTCGGCTGCCATTTTGAAGAAGATCCAGTAATGCCCGGCTGCCTTGGCCTCGACGCCATGTGGCAGTTGATCGGCTTTTTCCTGGGCTGGAAAGGGAACAAGGGCCGCGGTCGCGCGTTGGGAGCTGGCGAAGTGAAGTTTTTCGGCCAGGTGCTACCGACTGCGAAAGTGGTACGCTATGAAATCGTGATGAAGCGCGTGATTGAGCGCAAGCTGGTCATGGGCATCGGCGACGCCTCCCTGCAAGTGGATGGTCGCGAGATTTACACCGCCAAGGATTTGCGGGTCGGCCTGTTCACTTCGACCGACAGCTTCTGATCACTCAAACACGACACTATAACGATAACAACGACGTCATTTGCAGAAGGTATTCGCCATGAAACGCATTGTGGTAACTGGGATGGGTATCGTTTCCTGCCTTGGCAACGACAAGGCCACGGTTACGAACGCGCTGAAAAACGGCACTTCGGGGATTCGTTTTAACGAGTCCTACAAAGAGATGGGGCTGCGCAGCAATGTCGCCGGCTCTATTGTTGGCCTTAACCTCGAAGACCATATCGACCGTAAACCTCTGCGCTTCATGGGCAATGCCGCTGCTTATGCCTATATCGCCATGCAACAGGCCATCACTGATGCCGGCCTGACCGAAAGCGAAGTCTCCAACATTCGCACCGGCATCGTGGCCGGTTCCGGTGGCGGCAGCTCCGACAATCAGATACAGGCCGCCGACATTCTGCGGGAAAAAGGCGTCAAGCGCATTGGGCCCTATATGGTGCCCCGCGTGATGACCAGCACCGTATCCGCCTGCTTGGCTACTCCGTTCAAGATCAAAGGCGTGAACTACTCCATCACGTCTGCCTGCGCCACCAGCGCCCACTGTATCGGCCACGCAGCTGAATTGATTCAGCTTGGCAAGCAGGACATCGTGTTTGCTGGCGGCGGCGAAGAAGAACACTGGACCCTGACCATGATGTTCGATGCCATGGGCGCCCTGTCCACCAAATATAACGACACCCCAAGCACGGCTTCGCGCGCGTATGATGCATCCCGTGATGGCTTTGTCATCGCCGGCGGCGGCGGCATGCTGGTAATCGAGGAATACGAACACGCCAAGGCCCGCGGCGCCAAAATCTACGGTGAGTTGGTGGGCTATGGCGCCACTTCCGATGGAGCCGACATGGTAGCTCCCAGCGGTGAAGGTGCCATGCGCTGCATGCAGATGGCCATGTCCACCGTGAAAGGCCCCATCGACTACATCAACGCCCACGGCACCAGCACGCCGGTGGGTGATGCCGCCGAAATCGGCGCCGTCCTGGAAGTATTTGGTGGCCGCACACCGCCAGTCAGTTCAACCAAATCGCTGACCGGCCACTCGCTGGGTGCGGCAGGAGTGCAGGAAGCAATTTACAGCCTGCTGATGCTGGAGAACGATTTCATTGCGGCATCGGCGAACATCCAGAACCTGGATGAGAAGGTGGGAAGTGCGGATATCGTGCTGGAGCGCCGTGACAACGCGGGCCTGCGGACAGTGATGAGCAACAGCTTTGGTTTTGGTGGGACTAACGCGACGTTGGTGCTGCAGAAACCGGAGTGATGTTGTTTTGATTTAGATTGTGAAGACGGAAAAGCAGCCCTTGTGGCTGCTTTTTTATTGCGCGGGTTTTTGCTTTTTGCTGCGGTAATTCTGGAAAGCAAAACGCCAGCACTAGGCTGGCGTTTTGTATTCTTCGTAGTCCCTTGTGGGGATTAGAAGTTGTGAACCAAGCCAACACCGAAGTTGTCTTTGGTTTGTTCTTCTTCGTCGTCGACGTCAACCTCATACGAGAGCATGTTGTAATAAACAAATGCGGTGGTCTGCTTGCTCATCAGGTAGTCCAGCCCCAGCGCAACCTGCTCGGCGTCGAGATCAACGTCAACTTCGTTGTCCGTCAGAGTGGTCGCACCGTACTGGCCCTTCAGAACAATCTGCTGGATCTTGAAGGACGCACTCAACAGGAAACCATCCTGCTCATAGTCATCATCCGCAACTAGTTCGGAGGCATCAGATGTTTCTGCAGTTTGATACATCAGGCCCAATTGCAGCGCATCCAGCGTCAATACGCCAACCGCACGAATGGTATCGAAGTATTCTCCATCCGAGTCATAACCATACCCTGGAGTGATGCCACCATATAAAGTCGATGCGACTTCAGAATCGTACGCCAGAGCAGCGTAGATCATGTCCTGAGTAAAAGTGACCGATGTTGAAAACGCGTCTGCCGGGCCATCTTTCTCTTCCACCGGATCGGCGGGCGAGCCTACGCCATTATCGAATTCCTCACCCGGCATAGCAGCCAGATTAAACTGGAAGCCGCCCATGGCAGGCGTAGAGTATTGCAGGTTGTTGCTAGTACGATTCTCACCTACGAAGATGTACTGAATATCGCCGGAAAGATCATTGAACTGATCCACTTTTCCCTGAGCCTTTTTGAGCGGGGTATCGAACTTACCGCCTAGGACAGTACCCCAGCCTCCGGTCAATCCTACAAAAATGTCACGCTGGGAAAGAACGTGATCAGATGATTCGCCTTCACTGTCCCGCACAGTGGTAGCGCCATCATCGACATTGATGCCAAATTCAGCCTGATAAATTGCTTTCAGACGATCGTTGATTGCCGCGTCGCCCTTAACTCCCAGACGGGAAGAGTTGCTGTTCAGCTCCCAACGATCAGCGCTATCTACGCCATTATCAACATCGGTCATTTCATACGATACATTCAACCGACCATAAACAGTCGGGCCGTCCGCCAGCGCAACACCGGGAGCGGCGATTGCGGCTGCAACAGCCAAAGGAAGCAATCTTACTTTCATCTTGACTCTCTCCTAAAGGTCCAAAGTATTTGACGCAAAACACTGTTTTACTGACGACGCGCAGTATGAAGACGATTTATGTCACTTGTGTGACAATCAGATTGCGTAGGAACTCTATTCCGAAAAAACGGGGTGGCAGAACCCAGGGCGCTTTAATTCCTGCTGTCGCGTTGCAAAAAAGACTGAGCCCACTTCATTTTTTTCGTTATGACTTCCCTGCTTTACTGCATCACCATGAACTCACTGCGCTGCAGCGTCACCCTATCTGTAACGAGGCGACGTGGCAATTATATGACAGTCCCGTGAAAAGCAAAGGCGAATTCAAACTCTACCTGTGCTGGGTCTCACATAAGAAAAAGCTTGATCAAAAAACAATCTGAAATTGATTGAGCAGCTTCATTTCAAAGGATGCGATTATCCAGTTCGCTTGAGCAATAACGCGCAAGAAAAAGGGCGAAAAACAAGGCACTTGTTGCTTCTCACTGGAAGCAAATGTGCCTGCGTTTTTCGCCCTGCATCGAATCAAATAGGTGAATCTGTTTTTCGCGGATATTGAGGATCAGGGTTTACCAATCCAACGTAAAAACGCTTCCCGCTCAGCAGCAGACGCATTTTGCCAGGAATATTGCAGCATTTTGAGGTGAGCGGATTCTGTTCCTGTTGCCGCCCCGGAACCTGCTGCGGCTGGTGTCGGCGTGGCAGAACTACCAGCCACTACTGCACCGGCTGCGGCACCACCCGCTACAACCGCTCCTGTCGCCGGAGCAGATGCTGCCACCTTGTCGCTGGCGAATTCATAGGTCGGTGTGTTCTCGAACTTTAGTCCTTCAAAAAACTCCCGTGGACGGCTTAGTTCCACCGTGGAGGGAACCCGCGTATCGCTGGACAATTCCACGACCCAAAAATCCGGCTTTTCCGCGAAGGATTTGGCGTGATTCAGGCGTTTCTGCGGTTCGTGTTGCACCTGATAACGCTTGCCCGCTTCCGCAACGAAGGTGATCTTGGCAGGACGCGATACGATTTTTTCATGGTTATCCGCATCCACGTCAAAAATATCCGAATACTCGACCAGCAGCGTATGTTGACCTGCCTTGATGTCGTACACGTGTTTCTGGCCAATGAAGCCAATGCCCACATCGGTATCGTCGATATATTTGATCAGCACGGTATCAAACGATTCGATGCGGGATGCCTGAGCGGGATCACCCTCATACAACTCGTGATGCCGGCCGGACGCACAGGCAGCCAACGTCAAAACAGACAACAGAAGCACAACGTATTTCATGGCGGTTCCTTACGGAGAGGGACGGCGAAATGCGCCCATCCTATTGCAGATTCGTGACAAAAAAGTGACGACTATAGAGCGAGGGCTATCTTATCCGAACAGCAGCTTGCCACCCATCACCACCAGCAGCAGGGCGAAGATTTTTTTCAGGGTGGCGGCAGGCAAGCGATGTGCCCAGCGGGCACCGATCTGAGCGAATATCACGCTGGTAATGGCGATGCCGGCCAAGGCGGGCAAGTAAACATATCCCAGGCTGTATTCAGGCAACAGAGGGTTCTGCCAGCCGGTCCAGATGAAACCAGCGGCGCCGGCGATAGCGATCGGCATACCGCCCGCACTGGACGTTCCCACGGCCTGCTGCATTTTCATGTTGCACCAGACGAAGAAAGGCACGCTCAGGGAACCGCCGCCTATGCCAAAGATGGACGATATGGCGCCAATCACCACACCCACACCCGTCAGGCCCGCTGGCCCGGGTAGGGTGCGACCCGCCCGTGGTTGCCGGCCCCACAGCATCTGCACTGCAATCAGGATCGCAAACACGCCGAACAGAATCTGCAGCGCACGCCCATGTAGCAGGTCCGCCACTTTCGCCCCCAGCAGCGCCCCCACCACAAGACCTCCGGTAAACCAGGTCAGCACTGACCACAGCACGGCACCCTTACGGTGATGCTGGGAGATGGAACCTGCGGAGGTAATGATGATGGTGGCCAGGGAAGTGCCCACCGCCATATGGGTAAGCACCTCGTTGGAAAAGCCCAGAACGGTGAAGCTATAAATCAGGACAGGAACGACGACGAGCCCGCCGCCCACTCCCAGTAATCCCGCCGTTAAACCAGCGAAGATGCCCAGGAGCGGATAGAGCAGGAACTCTGACAAGGATCAGGCCGTGAAACCGTAGCTCATAAGCCGGTTGTAGCGTCTGTCCAGCAGCGCGTCTTCCGGCATTTTCTGCAGGCGATCCAGGTTTTCCACCAACGCGGCTTTCAGGCTGGCAGCTATGGCATCGTGGTCACGGTGTGAACCGCCCAGAGGTTCGGGAATCACCTGATCCACCAACCCCAATTCATGCAGACGGCCAGCGGTAAGGCCCATGGCCTCTGCGGCATCGGCGGCATGCTCGGCGCTCTTCCACAGAATGGAGGCGCAGCCTTCCGGCGATATAACGGAATAGGTGCTGAACTGCAGCATTTGCAAGTGATCGCACACGCCGATCGCCAGGGCACCACCGGAACCGCCTTCACCAATGACGGTGGCAATGAAGGGGGTACGCAAGCTGGCCATAACCGCCAGATTGCGAGCGATGGCTTCGCTCTGGCCCCGCTCTTCCGCCTGGATGCCGGGGTAGGCACCGGGGGTGTCGATAAAGGTGAGTACCGGCAGCTTGAAACGCTCGGCCAATTGCATCAGACGCATGGCCTTGCGGTAACCTTCCGGCTGGGGCATGCCGAAGTTACGGCGGACCTTTTCCTTCACGTCACGGCCTTTCTGGTGGCCGATGATCACCACCGGCTTACCATCCAAACGGGCAGTGCCGCCGATGATGGCCTTGTCGTCACCAAAGGTACGGTCGCCATGCAATTCGTCGAATTCGGTAAAGATCCGATCCACGTAGTCCAGGGTATAGGGGCGCTTGGGATGACGGGCCAGCTGGGCGATCTGCCAGGAGCTGAGGCCGGAGAAAATGGAGGCGGTGAGCGCGTGGCTCTTTTCCTTCAACAGCTTGATTTCATCATTTAGGTTGAGGGCAGCGTTGTCCTTGGTGACACCGCTCAACTCATTGATCTTGGATTCCAACTCGGCGATGGGCTGTTCGAAATCCAGATAGTTAGGATTCATAAATCAGTGATCCTGCTTCTTTTTATTGACCTTGACCAGAGGGCATACCTTACGTGAAGCAGCGATGGGTGTCGAGCCGATGGTTCCCACCCCCACCGGCAATTTTGTGGCAATTTGTTAGGAAGCGGTTTTCGGAAGCTTCCGTTTATTTAACGATAAAAGACTGTCAGGGAACGTTCACCGCAGAGCTGTTCCAGTTGACGGATCAGTTCCGGACGCGGAGCGACACGCCAGTCGTCCCCCAGTAGCAAGCGGCCTTTGGCGCCTTCGCGCTGATAGTCGATGCGCACCTTGCAGGTGCCATCACGGAACTGGGCCAGGATTGCTTTCAACCGGTCGGAGAAATCACCGCCCAGACGGGACTGGCTGACCTGCAGGCTGACCAAACGGGCATAATTTTCCCGCGCTTGAGCAATGCTGAAAATACGCCGAGTGATCATCTTGAGGCCGCCGGAATATTCGTCCAGGCTGACATCGCCCTCCACTACCAACACAGCGTCCTTGATCAGATGTTCGCGGTATTCCTCGTAAGTGTCGGCGAATATCGAAATCTCCAAACGGCCGGATTTATCGTCCAACGTGAGGAACGCCATTTTGTCACCGCGCTTGTTTTTCATGACGCGCATCGCAATCACCAGACCGGCGACGATGCTGCGGGATTCCTTGCTGGTACCCGGCTTCACATCAACGATGCGACTGGAGACGAAGTGGGAAATCTCCTGCTCGTACTGGTCGATGGGGTGACCGGTCAGATAAAGGCCCAGCGTATCCTTTTCGCCGTTGAGGCGTTCGTCGTCGCTCCAGGGTTTCACCTTCGTCCATTCCGGTTCCGCCTGGGTTTCTTCCTCGATGGCACCGAACAGATCGACGATACCGATATCCTGGTTCTTCGATTCCTGCTCGGCAAACTTGGTGGCTTCGGTCAGGTTTGCCATCAGGGTGGCGCGATCGCGATTGGGCACCAGCTCGTCCAAGGCGCCCGCACGGATCAACGCTTCCAGTGCACGTCGGTTGAGTTTTTTCATATCGATGCGGCGGCAGAATTCAAACAGATCCTTGAATGGCTTGCCGGATTTACGTGCTTCCAGAATCGCATCGATGGGGCCTTCACCCAAGCCCTTGATGGCGCCGAGGCCGTAGATAACGCGGTTGCGATCATCCACAGTGAATTTGTACTGGGAGTAATTCACGTCCGGTGGCACGATGGCCAGCTTCATGCGTCGGCATTCGTCGATCAGCGTTACCACCTTGTCGGTGTTGTGCATATCCGCCGACAACACCGCGGCCATGAAACCAGCGGGATGATGCGCTTTCAGCCACGCCGTCTGGTACGACACCAACGCATAGGCAGCCGAGTGGGATTTGTTGAAACCGTACTTGGCGAATTCTTCCATTGTGTCGAAGATTTCGCCCGACAGTTTCTCATCAACGTTGTTTTTCGCGGCACCTTCGACAAATAGCCCGCGCTGCTTGGCCATTTCGTCAGCTTTCTTTTTACCCATCGCACGACGTAGCAAATCCGCGCCACCGAGCGTGAAGTTCGCTAGCACCTGCGGAATCAGCATAACCTGTTCCTGATACAGAATGGTGCCATAGGTGGTATTCAGAATCGGCTGCAGGTCCGGGTGCGGATACACCACTTTCTGCTTGCCATGTTTACGCGCGATGAAATCGTCCACCATACCCGAACCCAACGGACCGGGACGGAACAGCGCCACCAACGCGACGATATCTTCAAAGTTGGACGGTTTCAGCCGCTTGATCAGATCCTTCATACCGCGGGATTCAAGCTGGAATACCGCGGTGGTTTCCGCTTTCTGCAGCAGTTCGAACGTGGGCCTGTCATCCAGCGGAATGCGCTCGATTTCCACCGCTTTTTCGCCGCGCTTTTCCAGCATCGGATTGATGGTTTTCAGCGCCCAGTCGACGATGGTCAGTGTACGCAGGCCGAGGAAGTCGAACTTCACCAGGCCGGCGGATTCCACGTCGTCCTTATCGAACTGCGTGACCAGGTTGCCGCCTTCGGCGTCGCAGTACAGTGGCACGTAGTCCGTCAGTGCCGACGGCGCGATCACTACACCACCCGCGTGCTTGCCGACGTTACGGGTGACGCCTTCCAGTTTCAGCGCCATGTCCAGAAGTTCGCGGATATCATCGTCCCGGTCGTACAGTTCTTTCAGCTGGGGCTCGTCTTCCATGGCTTTAGAAAGCGTCATGCCCACTTCGAACGGAATCAGTTTGGCGATGCGATCGACGAAACCATACGACCTGCCCTGCACCCGTCCCACATCACGCACCACCGCTTTCGCCGCCATGGAGCCGAAGGTGATGATCTGGCTCACCGCATTACGGCCGTATTTTTCCGCCACGTAATCGATTACGCGGTCGCGGCCGTCCATGCAGAAATCCACATCGAAGTCGGGCATGGAGACCCGCTCCGGATTCAGGAAGCGTTCGAACAGCAAATCGTACGCCAGCGGATCCAGGTCGGTGATTTTCAGCGCATACGCCACCAGCGAGCCCGCACCCGAGCCCCGCCCCGGCCCTACCGGTACGCCGTTGCTTTTTGCCCACTGAATAAAGTCGGCAACGATAAGGAAGTAACCGGAAAAGCCCATTTTGACGATACAGTCCAGCTCAATCTGCAGACGCTCATCGTAGGGCTTGCGGATGTCGGGGAATTTCGGATCGTTCACATCAAACAGAAATGCGAGCCGCTCCTCCAGACCTTTGCGCGATTCGACCACCATGAAATCGGCGATAGTCATGCCTTCGGGCACGGGATAATCCGGCAGATAATAAGTGCCCAGCGGAATATCCACGCTGCAGCGCTTGGCGATCTCTACGGTGTTTTCGATAGCTTCCGGAATGTCGGCGAACAGCTCCAGCATTTCGGCTGCGGGCTTCAGATACTGTTCTTCGGAATAGCGCTGCTCGCGACTGGGATCTTCCAATGTCCAGCCTTCAGAAATGCAAACCCGCACTTCGTGCGCTTCAAAATCGCCACGTTTCAGAAAACGCACATCATTGGTGGCCACCACGGGACAGTCTGCTTTTACCGCCAGATCCACCGCCAGATGCACGTAGGTTTCATCATCCTGGCGCGAGGTGCGCTGCAATTCCAGGTAAAAGCTGCCGGGAAAAACGCCCATCCACTCCCGTGTCAGCGCCTCTGCACGCTCGATTTTTCCACTCAGCAGCGCGCGCCCGATTTCGCCCTGCTTGCCACCGGACAAGCAGATCAATCCTTCGGATTTCTGCTTCAACCATTCGCGGGAAACAATGACCCGGTTGCGCTGCTGCCCAAACAAATAGCCCTTGGACACCAGCACAGTGAGATTACGATACCCCTGCAGATTTCTCGACAGCAGCACCATGCGCGAAGGCGGCTCATCCGGCTGCGCGCCCTCCACCCATATGTCCGCACCGTAAATCGGTTTGATGCCCGCCTCGGTGGCCGCCTTCTGGAATTTCACCAGCGCAAACATATTGCTGTAATCGGTGATGGCGATGGCGGGCATGCCCAGCGCGGCAGCGGTTTTCGCCAACGGCTTGATGCGGACCAAACCATCCACCAGGGAATATTCGGTGTGCATGCGCAGGTGAACGAATTGCGGCGTCATTGTGTCACTCGAGTATTTGAGTCAGCAGAGCCGCGACCGGCCCAAACGAACGGCGGTGAATAGGCGATACACCCAGTTTTTGCAGCGCGTCCACGTGAAATTGCGTGGGATAACCTTTGTGCTGCGCCAATCCGTATCCCGGATACTCGCGATCCAACACTTCCATCTCCCGATCCCGCGTCACTTTGGCGATGATGGAGGCGGCACTGATGCAGGGCACGGTCAAATCGCCTTTCACGATGGCTTCCGACGGAATCGTCAAGCGCGGACAGCGATTGCCATCGATCAAAGCGAATTCCGCAGTGGGTTGTAATTGCGCCACCGCACGCTGCATGGCCAGCAGGCTGGCGTGCAGAATGTTCAGGGTGTCGATTTCATCTACCTCGGCGCGGCCGACAGCCCAGGCCAAGGCATCGCGCTGGATGATATCGAACAGCTGATCGCGTTTTTTCTCGGTCAATTTTTTCGAATCAGTCAGACCGGTAATGGGTTTTTCCGGATTCAGGATG
>DATLII010000533.1:0-6088 GCA_035539495.1 Dongiaceae bacterium | reverse complement strand
CAATACACCTTGCCGGATGCCAGCGCGCTGAAAGGCGAAACCATTGTGGTGGTCGGTGCCGGTGACGCTGCCATCGAAAATGCGGTGGCGCTGTCGGCGCAAAATACGGTTTACCTGATCAACCGCCGCGATGAATTTGCCCGCGCAAAGGAAGGCAACCTGGCGCTGGTGCTGGATGCCATCGAGCGTGGCCGCATCCGTTGTTATTACAGCAGCGCGCCCCTGAGAATCGACGCCACGCCGGATTCCGCCAAACCTTTTCAGTTCACGATCAAAACCCGCGATGGCGAAGCGGCGATTCCCTGTCATCGCATCATCGCGCGGTTGGGCGCGATTCCTCCGCGGGATTTTGTCGAAGCCTGCGGTATTCATTTTCCCAACGAGAACGCCAATGCGGTGCCGGAACTGTCGGCGCAGTACGAAAGCAACGTGCCAGGATTGTACGTGGTGGGCGCGCTGGCGGGGTGCCCGCTGATCAAGCAGGCGATGAACCAGGGTTACGAAGTCGTCGAGCACATTTTGGGAAATCCGGTAAAGCCGGCGGATCATCCGTTGCTGGAACAACGTCTGGCGGTGTTGCCGTTCGGGTTGGAAGTGGATGAGACGTTGGACATGTTCCGCAGCCGCATTCCCATGTTCCGCGAACTGACCGCGCTGCAATTCCGGGAATTGATGTTGGACAGCAAGGTGATTGCGCTGGGCAAGAACCTGAAAGTGGGCGATGCGTTGTTCAAGCGCGGCGACTATACCAACAGCTTTTTCACCATCGTGGACGGTGAAGTGCACGCCGATATCGGTGCAGCCGGTATTCAAAAACGTACGCTGGGCGCGGGACAGTTTTTTGGTGAGATGAGCCTGTTGTCGGGTCAGCGTCGTGACACCAATGTGTATGCCGGTCGCGACTGCGTCCTGGTGGAAACGCCGCGTCGCACCATGGTGAAACTGCTCAACTCGAATGAGAGTGTGCGACGGGGATTGGACGAGGTTTTCATCATCCGTTCGTTGCAGGCGAATTTCGCACCGGATGCCAGCTTCGATCAATTGGCGCCGATTGCGCGCAAGTGTGAATTCAAAACCTATAACCGTGGCGAAGCGCTGTTCAACGAAGGCGACGCTGGCGAAACGCTGTTTTTGATTCGCAGTGGCTCGGTGATTTTGTCGCGCACCAGTGATGGTCGCGAACTGGTGTTCGCTCAGGTGCCTTCGGGGCAATACGTAGGTGAAGCGGCGCTGATGGGCAATCCGGTGCGAATGGCGTCGGCGCGGGCGGCGGTGTTCACCGAAACTGTCACCATTCACCGCGATGGTTTTCGTGCGCTGATCAATCTGGCGCCGGGGTTGGTGAATACGATTCAGGAGCGTACGCGATCGCGCCTGGTGCAGGATGTCAGCGTGGAAGCTGATCCTGGCGGCGGCGCGGTAATGGCGTTTTTGATGGAGCAGGGGTTGGGTGAATCCACCGATGTGTTGGTGATTCACGAAGATCTGTGCGTGGGCTGCGATAACTGCGAAGTGGCCTGTGCAGAAACGCACGGAGGTGTGTCAAGGCTGGACCGCGCCGGCGGTGCGTCGTTCGCGTCGGTGCATGTGCCGATTGCCTGCCGTCATTGTGAATTTCCCCACTGCATGAAGGAATGTCCGCCGGACGCGATTCACCGCGCGCCCAGCGGCGAGGTGTATATCGACAATACCTGCATTGGTTGCGAGAACTGTGTGCGCAACTGCCCTTACGGCGTGATCAAGATGGCGTATCCGGCACCGAAAAAGCCAAGCCTGTTCAGTTGGCTTTTTTTTGGAGCTGGCAGTGGCCCGGGCCAGCATCATGATTGCAGTCATAGCGACGATAAAACCGCGCTGAAAAAAGCGGTGAAGTGCGACGCCTGCAAAGATTTGGCGCAGGGCCCGGCGTGTGTGCGGGCTTGTCCCACCGGTGCCGCTGTGCGGTTGGAACCGCAGCGGTTTGCGGATCTGATTTCCCGGCAGAAAGGCGGGCTCTGATGCGAGTCGCGCCGAAAATTTTTCATCAAACCATCCTGGCCTATCGCGGTTTTCACTACGCCTGGTGGGCGTTGGGATTGGGGCTGGTTTCCTGGCTGATTTATCTGATTCCCAATTACGAGCAGCCGGCCAACGGCGGTACCTGGCAAGGTTATACGCTGGGCACTGTGGGTGCGTTATTGATTGTATGGCTGCTGTGGCTGGGTATTCGCAAGCGTCGTTATGACGGTGGTATTGGCACGGTACAAGGTTGGGTCTCGGCTCACGTTTATTTGGGCACGACGCTGCTGTGGGTGGCGACGTTGCACACTGGCTTTCAGTTTGGCTGGAACCTGCACACGCTGGCTTATGGTTTGATGGCAACGGTGATTATCAGCGGCATGCTGGGTGTGTGGGCCTATCTGGTGCTGCCGGCGCGCATGGTGCGCCAGCGGGACAATCGCACCCGCGATGAATTATTGCTGGCGATTGTGGAAGTGGATCGCCAGTGTTTGCGGCTGGCGCAGGACGTACACCCTGATGTGGGTGCATTCGTGCAAAGTGCATTGGATCGTACGGTGCTGGGTGGCAGTTTGCTGCAACAGTTGAGTGGACGTGATCGCTCCAGTGTGGAAATCCGTGGGGGCAAGGAAAATTCCACTGCGCAGCGAATTGTCCGCAACCGCAATCAAGGCCAGGTAATCCGCGCGTTGGCCGAGCGATTGGCACGCAGCCCGGGTGGCAAGGAAGCCGTGTTGCTGCAGGAATTGCTGTGGTTATTCGCCCGTCGTAAAACATTGTTGCAGCAGGTGCTCGCCGATGTGCGTCTGCAAGGTTGGTTGCAACTCTGGTTGTTGGTACATGTGCCGCTGTCGCTGGCGTTGTTAGTGGCACTGGTGCTGCATATTTTCAGCGTTTTCTATTACTGGTGATGCCATGCGCTGCTTGATTCGCACCATCGCCGCTCAAAAAGATACGCTGGAATACCGCGACGCCGAATATGTGGTTAATGAAATCAGCCTGGGCGCCGCCAGCGATTGCACATTGTATTTGGAAGGTAGAGGCGTGCTGCCGCGCCACGCGTTGATCGCGTTGCGTCGCGATGGTCGCGTACAAATCCGTGCTGACGGCGGCGCCACGCTGCAGATCAACAACAAAGAACAACGCAGCGCGTTGTTAGCGCTGAACGATACCATCCGCATTGGCCAGCATTTATTGACGGTGATTCAAGCACCGTTCGGTTTCGATCTGGCCTTATCGCTGAAAACGGAAGGTGTAGTACAGGAGGAAGGCCGGCTCGAATTCGAATTAGGCCCCATGAGTTTGACCGAAGCGGGTTGGAGCCGGCGGCGCTGGGCCTGGTTGGGAGTGCTGCTGGTTTTGATTGGCGGACTGATATTGCCACTGACCTGGAGTCTATGGCCTGGTGATGCAAAAGCGCGACCGGCGCATTGGCCGGTTACCGACAATGCCTGGTTGAGTGGGCCGCTGCATAGCGTGCACCGTATTCCCGGATTGATCGATGATTGCGGCGCCTGTCATGAAGCACCATTTGTGCAAGTGCGCGATCAAGCCTGCAAAACCTGCCACGAAACACCTGATCATGTGGCGCATCCGGAAAAAGCACCGGCGTTTGCCGATCAGACCTGCGCCGGTTGCCATCGTGAACACAATGAGCCCGCCACACTGGTGCGTCACGACGAAGCACTGTGTGTGGATTGTCACGGCGATATTGCCCAGCATTGGCCGGAAAAAACCGAGTTGCGTGATGTGGGAAATTTCGCGGAGCACCCGCCGTTCAAATTAAGCCTGCTGCACATGCAGGGTAGTGAGTGGCACACCACCCGCATCGCTCAGGATGATCCCGCGCTCAGCGAAGTATCCAATCTGAAATTTTCTCACGCCCAGCATTTGAATCCCGACGGCATAGACGGTCCGGATGGCAGCACTGTTATGGAATGCGTTGATTGTCACCAGCCGCAGCAGAACGGCAAGCTGATGCAGCCGATCCAGATGGAGCAACATTGCGCCAGTTGCCATTCGCTTGCATTTGAAGCCACCGATCCCGAGCGCCAGGTGCCACACGGCAAACCGGAAGCAGTGGTGCGTGCGCTGGAGGAATATTACGCCCGCCTGTATGCAATTCAGGGCGGCCCTGTGGAATCGGTGCATGAGTTGAGCCGTCCTGCGCAGCGTCCGGGCAAGCCACCGAAATCGTTTTACGCCGCGATGAAGGCCTGGGCCGATGAGCGTGCATTGGAAGCAGCCACCACGCTAATGGAAGAAAGCGCGTGCCACAGTTGCCATGACGTCACCGTGCATGCGGAAAAATCGGGTGCCGAGCGTTGGCAGGTGTTGCCGGTGCGCATCACTGAACAATGGCTGCCGAAATCGCGCTTTGATCACGCTGCGCATTTACAGATTGATTGCGGTGAGTGTCATGCCGCTGTTAAATCGGAAAAAACCACGGATGTGCTGCTGCCGGACCTGGCGAACTGTCAGCAGTGTCACGGTGGAGAAGATAGTAGCAGCCAGGTGTCGTCCGGTTGCGTTGGCTGTCACGGTTATCATCCTGCGGCAGCCTCCGGGTATCACGCCCTCTTTCCTCGCTCTACCGTGCAAAAACTCCCTTCGCACAATTCCGCTTTGCAACGAGCCGTATCGCAACAAAAGGGATCACCATGAACAGGCCGACTCGCCCATTGGTTTTGATCGCGTTGCTGCCCCTGCTGATTGTGGCGGGATGTGGTGGCGGTTCCCGCAAGAATGCACCGGACGCGGCTGCGTCGCCGGGTTGTGATGGTCACTGCGCGAATGCCAGCACATTTTTGACGGTGGCTGACGTGGAGCGAGTGTTGGCGCAGGGCGTCAGCGAGGCGCAGGCGCGCGGTGTGGCGGCCACGTTTGCCGTAAGCGATCGGGTCGGCAATGTGCTGGCGATTTATCGCATGAATGGCGCTAATGCTTCGGGTGTGGAATTGAGCACGCACAGTGGCACCAGCGGTGGATTGGAAGGTGTGGTGCTGCCCGGTTCAGCGGATACATTGGCGGCCATCACCAAAGCGATTACCGGCGCCTATCTGTCCAGCGAGGGCAACGCCTTCAGCACGCGCACCGCCAGTCAAATCGTGCAAGACCATTTCAATCCGGGTGAGCGATTTCAGCCAGCGGGCCCGTTATTTGGCGTGCAGTTCAGCCAGTTGGCATGCAGCGATCTCACCACCGCGTTGGCCGATGGCGTGTTCGGACCCAAACAATCGCCGTTGGGATTGTCCGCTGATCCGGGCGGTTTTCCGCTGTACAAGAATGGCACTGTGGTGGGTGGCGTCGGTGTGATTGCCGATGGCGATTATTCGGTGGACACCGATATTCTGGATCGCGATCGTGATCTGGACGAATTGATTGCCTACGCTGCGGCTTTCCATTACGCCGCGCCCACGGATCGTCGTGCTGATCGCATTACCGCGGACGGCAAGACCTTGCGTTTCAGTGATATCGAATCCGGTGATCTGAATTCTAATCCGGACAATGCACCTGCTTTTTCTTCCATCGGTGGCGCTGTTGGTGCGTTGGTGGCTGTCAACGGTTACAACAGCGGTGCCATTACAGTGGGCACGGCGTTTGGTCAGGCGGCGTCGGGTGTTCGCGCGGATGCAGGTAGTTTTACAGATTTGGATGCGTTTGTTTTGGTGGATGGCGCTGACAGTCCTCGTTTTGCGCCGGCTGCCGGCAGCGAGGGTGCCGATGCGCTCACTACAAACGAAGTCACTGCCATTTTGCGCAGTGCGATCAGCGTAGCGAATCGCGCCCGCGCGCAGATTCGGCAGCCGTTGAACAGCCAGGCTCGCGTTACGGTGTCGGTGGTGGACAGCACGGGTGCTATTCTCGGCATTTTGCGCACTCGCGATGCGCCGGTGTTTGGCACCGATGTGTCGCTGCAAAAGGCGCGCAGTGCGGTATTTTTCTCCGGTACGACTTCGGCGGCATTGTTGGCGGCGGCGCCGGATACAACTTATTTGAATCCGGATTTGTCAGCGGGTACAACGATTGATCTGGATAGCTATGTCAGTGCAGCGCGCAGTTTTCTCGGCTTGCCATCGTTGCTGGCTGA
>DATLII010000532.1:0-4936 GCA_035539495.1 Dongiaceae bacterium | reverse complement strand
GTCCAATCGCCACGATCAAGGTCAGCTCCACTTCCGCCAGCGAGGCGCGGATGGTGCGGGTGCGGTCGTTCAATACTTCCAGCTTCACACTGGCGGGCAGTTGCGCGGCCAATACCGGCATGGCGGCCTGCACCCGGTCGGCGGTGGCCACAATATTGGCGCCAGGCTGACGCCGGATCAGCAGCATGACCCCGGGCTTGCCGTTGGGCCAGCCCAGCACGTAATCGTTTTCAGAGCCGTAGGTGATTTTGGCGACGTCGCCCAATTTCACCGCTGCGCCTTCACGCCAGGCCACCACCAGGTTTTCATAGGCGGTCGGATCGAAAATCTGATCATTGGTGGCGAGGGTCGACATGCGATTGCTGCCGAACAGCGCACCCTTGGGCTGGTTCACGCTGGCAGTGCGGATGGCGGCGCGTAAATCCGCCAGGCTCAGGCCCAGTGACGCCAGTTGCTGAGGCGAGGCCTGAATACGCAGGGCTGGTTTGCGCTGTCCACTGATCGAGATTTCCGCCACGCCTTCGATCTGGCTCATGCGGCGCGCCAGGATGGTTTCCGCGACGTCCGACAGTTCGTCCAGCGACATCATTTCCGATTGCAGACTCAGCACCAGCAGCGGCCCATCGTTGGGATTGGCCTTGCGCCAGGTGGGCAGGTCGGGCAGATCCGCCGGCAAGCGGCTGGCGGCGGTATTGATCGCTGCCTGCACTTCCTGCGCGGCGGTATCGATGTCCTTGTCCAGCACGAATTGCAGACCAATGCTGGTGGAGCCCAGCGAACTGCTGGAGGTCATTTCGGTGACACCGGGAATAGCACTGAATGCCACTTCCAGCGGCGTCGCAACGCCGGAGGCCATGGTCTCGGGGCTGGCGCCGGGAATCTTGGCCGATACCTGGATGAAGGGCAGATCCGCTTCCGGCAGCGGCGCCACTGGCAGGCGGTTGAAAGCGAGAATGCCCAGCAGGATGCAGCCCAGGGTCAACAGGGTGGTGGCCACCGGGTGTTGAATGGACCAGGCGGTGAATCCGGCTCCTACCGCACTGCCTTGCTGTTCGAGCCAGCGCATGTCAGCGTCCTTCGTTTGCCAGGGAAGAGGCGGTGGGTGTGGCATCGGCCAGAGCGGCATCGGTGGCGCGCAGCGGCGTCGGCCGGGTATCGATTACGTTGACCGCGGCTCCGGGAATCACCCGGGAATGGCCATCAACGATGACCTGGTCACCCGCTGACAGCCCCTGGCTGATCACGGTGATGGCATCGTCGCGATAGCCGATCTGCACCGGCACCATCTGCGCCTTGCCGTCTTCTATGCGCAGCGCATAGCTGCCATCCAGTCCCTGTTTTACCGCACTGGAATCCACCACCAGCACCTGGAGGTAGGTTTCCGCCAGCAGTTGCACGCTGACAAACTGTCCCGGCCAAAGTCTGCCATCGGTGTTATTGAATTCCGCTTTCAGGCGCAGGGTGCCACTGGCGCCATCGATCGCGTTGTCGATCATGCTCAGCCGGCCCTGGGCCAAGGGGGCTGCCTGATCACGATCGAAGGCAATCACGGGTACGTTATCTGCGTTTTCCACCAGCAGTGCCCGTACCTTCGGCAGATCCTGCTGCGGCAAGGCAAACACCACTGCGATGGGATCGATCTGGGTCACGGTGGTCAGGCCGTTGACATCGCTGATGCGCACGAGGTTGCCGGGATCGACCCGGCGCAGACCTACCCGGCCACTGACCGGCGAGGTGATGCGCGTGTGAGACAACTGTACTTCAGTAACGGCGATGCTGGCGGCATTGGCCTGCACAGTGGCTTTCAGCTCATCCACAAGGGCCAGTTGCTGCTCCAGGGTTTGCCGCGACACCGCTTCGTCTTTCAACAGATTCCGGTAGCGGGTCAGATCCAGCTCCGCCGCCTTCAATTGGGCCTGGTTACGCGCCTGTTCCGCTTGTGCCTGCCGTAGTTCGGCCAGAATGGAACGGTCGTCGATGCGGGCCAGCAATTGTCCCTCGGTGACGAACTGGCCCTCGCGGAACAACACCTCGTTCAGCACGCCATCGACCTGCGGTCGCAGGGTAACGCTATGCAGTGATTGCGCAGTACCGATCCCGCTCAACCAGCGCGGCACATCGCGCTGCTCCACCAGGCCTACCACCACAGGCGCCGGTGGCGGAGTCGGCGGTTTGGCGGCAGGGGAACCCAGCCATTTCCACAGCACGGCGCCCACGAGAGCAACTGCCAACAGCCAGGGCACGGGATGGCGCAGAACGGATTTACCGGTATCAGTCATGAATCGGAACGCTCTATCGGATTCGCACAGGATGTATTCGAGCAGATGCGGCGCGTCGGCGCCAGCCCCTGAGGGGATAGGGGCAGTCAGCAGTCAGACCCGCTCGCCCGGTGGAAGTTCTTTGCCCTGATCATTTCAGCAGCAGAAAGCCTTTGCCGCACCCACCAAAAAAAGCGTGCAACGCACCGTTGCCACGGTGTGCTAACGCCGGCGGTAATCCTATCAGCTTCATTACTGGCAGCCGGTGGCTGTAGGCGTCGGGTGGAAAAAATTGTCCGGCTGCAGCAGGCAGCTTTTCCGCTGTTGTCAGGTTGGATTGGAGAGTGCGTAGATAAAATTGAATGCTTGCAGGATTAAGAGGCGAGACGGTGTAGCAAAAAGGGCAACGGCGCATTCGCCATTGCCCTTCGAAACATCAGGCGGTAGTGGCAGAGCGCGAGGAATTGTTGCGGAACAAACCCAGTGCCGCCGCCAGCGCGAAACCGAACAGCAACAGGCCTTGGGGCTCATCAACCGGCGTTGAACCCGAGCTGCTGGCCAGCGAATTGTCGCGGATCAGCCAGTGGCCGTAAGGGCTATAGTTGTTAGCCAAATCGGGGTTGTTTGAGAACTGCACAGAGCCATTGTTGAATTGAGAAGAGCCTAAAACAACCCGGTCAGCGCCGTTGGCGCCATCATCGAATATCGCATCCAGAATTTGGCTGAAAGGGGTTTCAAAGGTCGTGTCAAAAAAGGACATTACATACGCAATTCCTTGACTGTCACTGGCCGTGGAAGTGGAGCTGTTTTGCGACGTGTTGGCATCAATGCCAGCGGAACCGAACAGCAAGCTATTCACTTCCAGACGGGTAGCGTAGCGGAAACCTTCAAACAGGCCGCCTGCTCCGAATTGCCCTTTCACATCATTAAAAGAATTGGGAGAGCCGCCGCCAGCGGTAATCGCCAGCCATGGATCCAACCACTGAATACCCGTATCAGTATCCATAGTGATCGACCCGACGCCGTAGCTGGAATCCTGGCTCATCAGAAGCGCATAAGAATTGGTGGACAGTGTGGCGCATGCCAGCAGGGCGGGAACCATCCAGCGCCGATTCCAATTTTTCCTGCTTGCTGCCAACTGGGTGGGTACTGCCTGTTGCGGTTGCTTTTCCATCTCACAGCTCCGTTGTAACACTTTTAATTCTTATCGCTACTGTCCGTTTTCGTTGCTTTCTACAGCCACTTGGTTTTTGCCACTACTTGCTACTTCACCACTTCAACAGGCACGCGGCTGGCATAAGCAAATCATGTTCCAGCGATGATAGGGTATTATTAATCAGTATCCTAGCGCTGTCTGTCGGGAATTCCCGCTTAATAATGTTAAAAATGCCGACACTGGCTTGTATCGGCAGTAAATCCAGTTGCAGTGGCCAAGCAGTCGAAACCGGTGCGGACTTGGCAAAAATTACTGCTAGGCTGCACCGAATTTCCTTCTCCATCCTGATCCTGAGCGCAGGAGTTTCCCGGTGCATAACAATAACAACGATTACCCGTCGCCCACTCGGGCTTGGTTCACGGTCTTTATCTTGATGCTGGCGTACGTGTTGTCGTTTATCGATCGCCAGATTCTGAATTTGCTGGTGGGTCCGATTCGGCAGGATCTGCAAATTTCCGATACGGAAATGAGCCTGCTGATGGGGCTGTCCTTCGCTGTTTTCTACACAATTTGCGGCATTCCATTGGGCCGGTTGGCGGATAGCCGTAGTCGACGCGGATTGATCGCGGCCGGCGTGGTGTTCTGGAGTCTGGCCACCGCTGCCTGCGGGTTAGCGCGCAGCTACGGGCAATTTTTCCTGGCCCGCATTGGTGTAGGAGTGGGGGAAGCGGCGTTGTCGCCGTCGGCTTATTCCATGATCAGCGATAGTTTTCCACCTGCTCGACGCGCCACGGCACTCAGTGCGTATTCGATGGGTATTTATATTGGATCGGGCATGGCGTTCTTGTTGGGTGCGAGTGTGATTCAGTTCGCATTGTCGCAAGGAGATGTGGCGTTGCCACTGTTTGGAACCGTGCGGCCCTGGCAACTGATATTTCTACTGTTGGGCGCAGCGGGCGTGGTGTTCTCTTTGTTGCTGCTGACATTGCGGGAGCCTCAACGCAAAGGCGCCGGTGCGGGCACACGGGTGCCGCTGCGTGATGTGTTTGCCTATTTGGGGCAGAACCGCGCGACGGTGCTGCTGCACAATCTCGGATTTGCCTGCCTGGCGTTTTGCGGATATGGCGTTGCCGCCTGGATTCCCGAATTTTATGTGCGCACTTATGGCCTGCATCGGGTGGAAGTGGGGCAATGGCTGGGTTGGATCATCCTGATTGGGGGATCGACCGGTATTCTCGCCGGGGGTGCGCTGTCCGATGCTTTGCGCGCAAAAGGCTATGCGGATGCGCCGCTGCGCGTGGGTTGTCTTGCAGCAATACTGACGTTGCCCACATTGCCGGGTTATCTGGCCAGCGAGCCAGGTTGGGCGTTGGTTGCTACCGCGCTGTCGACGTTTTGTTTGGCGATGCCATTCGGTGTCGCACCGGCGGCATTGCAGGACATTATGCCCAACCCCATGCGCGGCCAGGCGTCGGCTTTGTATTTGTTCGTGGTGACATTGATTGGGTTGGGAGTGGGACCT
>DATLII010000531.1:0-6175 GCA_035539495.1 Dongiaceae bacterium | reverse complement strand
ATGAAAGCGCGGGTAATTTGACGAGCGCGGTCGGCGCGGAAATTCATGAACACCAGGCTGTCGCCGCTGCGGATCGGCGCGGGGCTGGCGCCGATCAGGGTGGGTTTGACGAATTCGTCGGTCTCGCCACGTTCATAGGCGGCGCGCAGACCATCCACTGGCGTGGCAGCTGTGTAATTTGCTTCACCCAGGGTCAGCAGATTGTAGGCGGCTTCCACCCGATCCCAACGGTTGTCGCGGTCCATACCGAAGTAGCGGCCGCTGATGGAGGCGATGCGGCCTGCGGGCAGTGTTCCGGCCGCAACCAGTGCCTGCAGTTTGGCTTCCACTTTTTCCAGGCTGGGTTGGGCGGATTGCGGCGGCATATCGCGGCCATCCAGGAAGGCATGCACATACACGGCTTTGGCGCCCCGTTGGGCGGCCAGCTCGATCATAGCAATGATGTGGTCTTCATGGCTGTGCACGCCGCCGGGGGAGAGCAGGCCCATCAGGTGGACGGCGCTGCCGTTGGCCTTGGATTTGTCCACCGCACCGGTCAGTACCGGGTTGGTAAAGAAGTCGCCGTCCAGTATCGATTTGGTGATGCGGGTGAAGTCCTGGTACACGATGCGACCCGCGCCCAGATTCATGTGGCCCACTTCCGAGTTGCCCATCTGGCCGTCGGGCAGACCCACGTCCATGCCGGAGCCGGAGATCAGCGTGTGTGGACGCTCTTTCCAGAGCTTGTCCCACACGGGTTTGCGGGCGTGGTAAACGGCGTTGGATTCGGGGTCTTCGCGATAGCCAAATCCATCCAGGATGATGAGTACGTGCGGCTTGCGTGCTGGGCTCATGGTCACTGCTACGACGTTAGTGGTTGCTTACGGGGAGGAAGCGCATAGTTTACCCGAATTTAGCTGGGATCGGCAGCGCCGGCGGTTTCGGTTATACTCAGCCACTCTTTCGCGTCGGCCTGCCGCCGCTTCCTGCAAGTCACTGAATTTTTGGAACTTCCTAATGGATCGTCTGCTCGAATTCGCCGTCAATCATCCGGAACTGGTGGGCCCTTTCTTCGTTCTGGTGTTTCTGTTTATCGTGCTGGAAACCCGGCGCGGCGGCAAAACCGTTTCCACCCACCAGCTCACGCATTTGGTGAACAAGGAAGGCGCCCTGATTCTGGATGTGCGCGACAGCAAGGAATTTCGCGAAGGCCATATCACCGATGCCCGCAACGTTCCTTACAGCACGCTGAAGGAAAGCCTGGCGCAACTGGAAAAATACAAGGACAAACCGGTGGTCATCGTTTGCAAGATGGGCCAGCACGCCGGCGCGGCGGGCCGCATTCTGCACGAGAGCGGGTTCAAGGACGTACGGCGCCTGAGCGGTGGCTTGACCACCTGGACCTCCGAAGGCCTGCCGTTGGTGAAAGGTAAGTAATTCATTAAAGGTAAATAACCCATGGCCAAAGTGGTGATGTATTCCACGCCCTGGTGTCCGTATTGTGTGCGGGCGCGCTCTTTGTTGAAAAAGAAAGGCGCGGATTTCACCGACATCGACGTGTCGTCCCAGCCGCAGTTGCGCAAAGAAATGGAGCAACGCAGTGGACGCTACACGGTGCCGCAAATCTGGATCGGCGATCTGCACATCGGTGGCAGCGACGATCTGCATGCGCTGGATCGCGCTGGCAAGCTGGACGGGTTGTTGGCGCAGTCCTGACATTTTATTTGTAACGATTACCACATCAATAATGGGCCGGCAGCCCGCAAACCATAACGAACTCGCAATCAGGGGACGAGAATGACCGACCAAGCCAATCAACAAGCGGCGCAGCCGCAGTTCCAGCTGCAACGCATTTATCTGAAAGACCTGTCCTACGAAGCGCCCAAAACGCCGCAACTGTTCCGCGAACAGTGGAAACCGGACGTGAATCTGGAAATCAACAACGCTGCCAATGTGGTGGAAGGCAATATCTGGGAAGTGGTGTTGAAAGTAACGGTGACCGTGAAGAACGAAGATGCCACCGCGTTCATTGTTGAAGTATCCCAGGCTGGCCTGTTTTTGCTGCAGGGCATTGAAGGTCTGCAGAAGGATGCCATTCTGAAAGGCGTATGCCCCAACATTCTGTTCCCCTATGTGCGCGAAGCGATCACTGATGTGGTGAGCCGCGGCACCTTCCCGCAATTCCTGCTGCAACCGATCAACTTCGAAGCCGCCTTTGCTGAGAACCTGCGCCAGCAGCAACAGAAGGCCCAGGCTGCTGAAGAAGCCAAGCACTGAGATCGACCCGTTCTTCCGACACGCCGGCACTTGCATGAGGACGTATGAATGAAGCTTCGTCTTCCTGTGGTGTTGGCGCTGCTCGGCGTGTATGTGATCTGGGGCTCCACCTATCTTGCAATGCGTTTTGCCATCGAGTCGATTCCGCCGCTGCTGATGGCAGGCTGCCGTTATGTCGCTGCGGGATTTCTGCTGCTGTTGTTCCTGAAATTGCGTGGTCATGACTGGCCGACGTTGCGACAGTGGCGCGCTTCCACCATTGTTGGCGTGTTGTTGCTGCTGGGCGGTAACGGCATGGTGGGGCTGGCACTGGAGCAGGGAGTCAGCTCCGGCATGTCGGCGTTGGTGGTGGGTGTGACGCCGCTGTTTGCGCTGATATTCGCGCAATTCTGGGGGCAGCGGGCCAGCCGTCGCGAATGGTTGGGCGTTGGCATCGGCCTGTTCGGTCTGGTGCTGCTGAATTTCGGCCGCGAGTTGTCTACCAGTCCCACGGGCGGCGTGCTGTTGGTGTTAGCGGCGTTGTCCTGGTCGTTCGGCTCTATCTGGGGCAAGCATCTGGATCTTCCTTCCAGTTTCATGGCGAGTGCTGCACAGATGCTGGCGGGTGGTGTTGCGCTGGTGCTGGTGGGGCTGGGGCGGGGCGAGACTTTGACAGAGCTGCCATCGGAAAAAGCGCTCGCATCGTTGGCCTATCTGATTTTCTTCGGCGCCATTCTCGGCTTTTCGTCTTACGCTTATTTGCTTGCCAATGTGCGCCCCGCGCTGGCGACCAGCTATGCCTACGTCAATCCGCTGGTAGCGGTGGCGCTGGGGGTGTGGCTGGCCGGCGAGTCGGTGGATGCGCTGGAGTTTCTGGCGATGGCGGTGATTCTGGGTGGGGTGGTGATGGTTTATCTGCCGAGTTTTGCGCGCCAACCCTTGCCTGCGAAAGATGAAGGGTTGATCTGACGTAGTTTTCTAGACCTGTATCTAAACCGCGCCAGGAAATCCCAATTGGCGCCAAGCCTCATACGCCACCACAGCAGTGGCATTCGACAGATTCAAACTGCGGCTACCCGCTTGCATCGGAATGCGAATGCAGCCGTGCATGCGGGCATGTTCACGAATGTCGTTTGGCAGACCGCGGCTTTCCGGCCCCATCACAATCGCATCCCCTTCCTGATACTGCACCTGGTGATACGGCACGCTGCCTTTGGTGGACAGCGCAAAGCAGCGCCCCGGCTTCACCTGTTGTAACCAGCTTTCAAAATCGTCGTGCACCTGCACGCTCGCCCATTCGCGATAGTCCAGCCCTGCGCGACGCAATTGCTTGTCTTCCATCTCAAAACCGAGTGGGCGCACCAGATGCAGCTGCATGCCGGTGTTGGCGCAAAGGCGAATGATGTTGCCAGTATTCGGAGGAATTTCGGGTTGGAATAGAACGATATGCAGCATGGGATTACAGAAGTCGGGGCGGTTAAGCAAGTGATTTCTATCACGATTAGGAAATACTCGTCTACTCTTTCTAGGAAGAGATAGCCGCAGGGTCCGGGTCTGGATCGAACCTATGAGTAGCTGGTTCAAACGATTGATTGCAAAAAAAAAACCGCAAAACCGTGCGGTGCTGGGCGTAAGCCTGACACCGCGGGGCGCGGGCTGGTGCGCACTGGATCTGGCCGGCGGTGATCCATTGCTGACTGCTAGCGCGGTGGTGGACGGTCAATTCCGTTCGCCGGTGGAAGCATTTGATGCATTGTGCCAGCAACAATCGCCGCCTGCATTGCCCTGCCACATCAGCTTGAGCCACGAATTCTACAACCTGCTGCTGGTGGATGCACCCAATGTTCCGGATGCGGAACTCAGCGAAGCAGTGAGATGGCGGGTAAAGGATTTGATTGCCCAGCCGATTGAAAAGATGGTGGTGGATGTGTTTCGGCTGCCTGCCGACGCTTACCGTGGCCGCATGAACATGTTGTACGCGGCACTGCTTGAAAAAGCGGTTGTAATTGCGTTGGCGGCCGCGTGCGAGCGCCAGAATTTAACGCTGGAAAATGTCGGTATTGCAGAGCTGGCGTTGGCGTCCGTTACCCGGCAGTTGCCTGGTGTGGAAAACTTGGGCCTTGCTGTGCTGCATATGACGGGCAACAGCGGGTCGATCAATCTGGTGGAAAACGGTTATCTGTATTTGACTCGCACGCTTGAATTGAATACCGGCGGTGGTTATTCCGCTTCGCCGGATCCGCAAAATGATCCCACCGATAACCTGGCGCTCGATATTCAGCGCTCGCTCGATTATTACGAAAGTCAGTTGGGTAAATCCGGTGTTAACCGTTTGTATGTTGTCACCGGCTCCAGCGCGCAGCAGCAGTGGTGTGAAAGTCTGACTCAACGGTTGCCCATTCGCGCGCATTTGGTAGGACTGGCGGATCTGATGCCGTCGGCCCAGTCGCTGGATGCGTTGCAGCAGGGATTGTTGATGCCTGCAGTGGGTGCCGCGCTGGGAGGCTGGCATGGCCGAGCTTGAACAGCGCATCAATTTTTACCAGGACATTTTTCGCAAGCCGGAAATTCGCTATTCGTTTCGCCAATTGATATTGGTGCTGGCCAGTGTGGCCGCGCTGATGGCCATGCTGGTGCTGGCGGATTATGTGCGCACTGGCATGTTACGTCAGCACCTGGCGCAAATGCAGACCACGCAGGAACGACTGGATAAGTCGGTAACGGCGATGACAGAACAGTTGGCCAAGATGGTCCCGGATTCTGCTTTGCAGCAGCAGGAAACTTATTTGCAGGAATCGTTGCAGGCGAAATACCAGTTCCTAGCGCAGCTGCGAAGCCAGGGCGACAGTCACCAGGTACATTTTTCCGAAGTGTTGGCAGGTTTGTCCGCATTGTCGATGGACTCCCTTTGGCTTACTCGGATTCAGATTCAATCGCCAGGGCCGCAACTGAGCCTGACCGGCCTTACGCTGAAGCCCAGAGCGCTGCCGGATTATCTGGCAGCATTAAATCAGGAACCTGTATTTGCCGGCATGAGTTTTCGCATGCTGGATCTTGAGCGCGCCGAACAGGACAGCCGCTACATGACGTTCAATGTGAGTACCCGGCATGAATCCAAACTGGAGCGCTAAGTGGCGACAGCTGGAAGAGAAGGTCAATGCGCTGAGTGTTCGCGAGCGCTTGATCGTGGCGGGCGCAGCCGCCGTGCTGTTGTTGGGATTGTGCGACCAATTGCTACTGCGGCCCTGGATGGCGGAGCGCGCGGAACTGACGAACAAACTGCAACAGCTGAGTACCGAATCGCAGCAGGCTTCCCAAAATATTGCGGAGCTGGAGCAGCAACTGGCGAACGATCCCAATCAGAAGCTGCGGGATGGAATCAGCGAACTGCAACAACGGCATAGCACTGTGGATGCGGATATCGGCCAGATTACCGCGGGCATGATTGCGCCGGAACTGATGCCGCAACTGCTGGGTGATTTGCTAAGCGAGCGATCTGGTCTCCGTGTACAAAGTGTCAAAACGCTTCCAGCGGAACCTGTCTTGAGCGCCAACAAGGAAGATGCCCGTGCGCCGGCAATCTATCGCCATGTGCTGGAGCTGCGATTGGAAGGCAGCTTCCCTGACGTGCAGAAATATTTGGATAGCATCGAGCAGCTTCCATCCAAGGTGATCTGGGATGAGTTGGCGTTCGAAGTGGAAACATACCCCAAAGGCCAGTTGCGACTGGCTGTGCATACCCTAAGTACCCGAGAGGAATTGATTCGTGTCAGCCCGTAAATATCTGCTGTTGTGCTTGCTGTTAGTGCAGACGTTGCCTGTTCAGGCGGGTGATCCCACTCGTCCACCGTTTGCAGAGGCCGCTACGCCATTGCAGGAAACTTATTTGCAGGAATCGTTGCAGGCGAAATACCAGTTCCTAGCGCAGCTGCGAAGCCAG
>DATLII010000530.1:0-9552 GCA_035539495.1 Dongiaceae bacterium | reverse complement strand
GTGCTCGCTCTCTTCCACCGCGTGCCACAACCACAGCGGTTTCAGGCGATCGTCGATGTCGGCGATCAGGTCCGGGTGTTCCAGCAGGGTTTCCGCGAACATCGCGGTGAAATGTTCCAACGCGCAAGTCTTGGCGAGCATACGTTCGGGTGAGAAAAATCCTTCCTCACGGCCGATGCCAATCTTGGTGTACTTCTCCACGTACGCGGTGGGCACACCTTTACGACCCATGAAGGCGTTGAAGGCTTCGTGTTCTTTGCCGTGATGGGCTTCCTGGCCGATGAAGGCGCGCACTTCCTTTTGCAGCTCGGGATCGGTGATGCCGTCCTGGAACCGGCGCACGGCCCGCATGAACATGCGCTCGCCTTCGGGGAAGGTGCACGACAGCGCGGTGAGAATCATGGTGCGCAACGGATCGCCGCCAAACCAGTATTTCGGAATGGCGTCGTCGAATTCGAAATCCATGCGACGGACCGGAATCTCCGGGGTGCCGGCCAGACTGGCGGCTTTGGCGGACGTGGCCATGCAAGGGCTCCTGTCAGTAAAACGCGCGGCGCCGGAATGGCGCGCAATGGTAAACAGTATAAGGGAGCCCTTCCATGAATGAGCGGTCAGCGCGTGCCAGGGATAGGTCAGATCGGGTCAGCGGCGCAATACGCGGTACATTGCGATTGCCCGCGGAATCAAGGCGCGCATCAGTGAATATGCCAGCCAGAGTGTGAAAATTGAACAGGATGGCGCGCCGAGCCGATAGTATGATCTGCTCTCTCACCAGGAGCCCGTTATGCCGGATATCGCCATTCCCATCGTTTTTCCCGACTACCTGATCGCTGTCGGCACGCCCAAACAGAAATTTCGAATTCCCGATCTGATTCCCAATTTCGATCTGCTGCCCAACGATGTCAGCGTTCCCGAATTCAAGAGCAAGCTGCCTGAATTGGGTCATGCAGGAATACTGTTCATTCACGGCACCAAAGGCACCACGAAGTATTACGAATATGGTCGCTATGCGCCGCAAGGTATCGTGCGCAAGCTGGATGTCCGCGATGTCAACATCGCCAAGGGCGGACATCCTACCAAGGAATCACTGATCTATACGTTGAGCCAGATTTCCGTCAAAGCCGGCCAGGGCGGCCGCATCATGGGCGCCTATATCGAAGTGCCTGGCAAGTTCGACGCCATGCTGACCTATGCCGACAAACGTCTGAAGGACAATCGCAATCCCGCCCGCAAGTCGTACGAGTTGCTCAGTAACAGCTGCAACCACTTCATGAAAGGCGTGCTGGAAGCCGCTGGTGTTTCGTTGCCCACGATGGTCGACCCGCGCCCCAATTCTTACATCCAGGAAATCCGCAGCAGCTTTTCCGATCTGGATTACAGCAAGGCGGCGCATAGGCTGGTCATCGAGAATCCGCCTGCGTCGCTGGCCATGAGCCGGGTCACCAACCAACCGGCCGCCGCCTGAGGAAACGCAGCACATGGGCATTCAACAATGGCGCATGATGGCACTGGCCGCCCTGGTTAGCCTGGGCACCGGTTGTCAGGAAGAAGCGCAAAACAAAGCAGGCCCCAACGGGTCCTGGTGGGTAGGCGGTGATGACGGTGGCGTGTTCGTGCTGGTGAAGGAGGATGGCAATCCTCACGATGACATTTTCACCGGCGCTATCTATTTCGAGCACGACCAGAGCCCCTGGTATCAAGGACGGTTGCGGCTGGTGGGCAAACCCAGTCTCGATATCAATAACCAGAGCCAATATCTGGGTTGGGATGGGGAACGCTTGTTGCTGGACGGCGGCGCCACGCTGGAAGCGGTGGACTCGGCACCCCCGCAATAAAACTCGACCAACGCCGCACACGCAGTCCACCTGCGTGTGCGTTCAACGTTCTTAGTTCAAACCTTCTTAACAAATTCCGATTTTAGTTTCATGGCGCCGATGCCGTCGATCTTGCAGTCGATGTCATGATCGCCGTCCACCAGGCGGATATTTTTCACCTTGGTGCCCACCTTCACCACCAGGGAAGATCCCTTCACTTTCAGGTCCTTGATCACGGTGACGGTGTCGCCGTCCCGCAGCAGGTTGCCGTTGGCATCCTTGATCACGCGGGTTTCGTCGCCGCTGTCGGCCGCTACAGTGGCGGACCATTCATGCGCGCACTCGGGGCAGATCAGCAGGCCGCCGTCTTCGTAGGTGAATTCGGAACCGCAGCTGGGGCAGGCGGGCAAGGTGCTCATGAGGTCATCCTGGGTTGGGAATACTGTTTGATTGGAAGGAAGGCAGTGTAACGGCGGATCACGCCGACACCAACCCTGATTCACACCTTCAAGGTGGCCAGGTGGAGATGGGTTTTAAATCGCTGTTCCGCCGTGCCGTCATTTGAGCCCACTACAAAAACGTGTTTTGTTTTCTCGTCCGTTGTTACGGAAGTGGCCGAACCGCCGCCAAGCAATGCGTCATGCAGATCCTGCTTGGGTATTTTGGGGTTGAGGTTGTTACTGAATATCCAAAAATTAATGGAACCGGTTACGCCTAACCTTTTTGCTGCATCCGTCAACGCGCTGGACACCGTTCCGTACAGTTTTCTATTGGCTTGCACGAGCGCTTTCATTTCCATCTCGTTTTCACGCTCGGCATTGAGGTTCTTGGTGTAGACATCACCAATTATTTCTTTTGCACTGACTTTAAAATAATTTGCCGCAATAGTAACAGCCAAATATATGTCGGTAGCATTGGTAGCATCTATACCGAACACCCAAACTTCTCTATCGATCACGGCAGCTTCTTTGGTGACGCCATTAATTATTTCTTTGAATGGGGATGCATTCTTTAGATATTTTGCCTTCCATATACCCAAGCTATCCAGCGTAGTTCGCAAAACATAGCGTTTTATTCTCTGGCCGCCGTCAAGCACCAGGTTTACATCTGCCCGGTACTCGTAGTTCCCTTCGGCAATGGACATCGCACCCTGACTTTCTCTCATTGTCAATCTGCCTCGCAATCCAGTGCTTCAGATGAAATTCCGCAGGTGTAATGGATATTCCCTGCTTCCAAGGCTTTGCTTGCTGCGGCATTAATTTGTTTGGATTCCAGCGTACTATCGGCGAAATTTTCGGGGCTCCACTTTTCACATTTCCAAAGGTCCAGCAATTCCATTTTTTGTTTAACAAGGTATGCATCAAATAGATCCATGGCTTCGCGCAGGCTTGCCGCAGGCACAACACCCACGCCCAGCATGTAGGTAGAGCCATCAAGATTCATTGGGGAATCAGGTGCCAGTGAGGCTTTGTGATGCAAAAGCCAAGCTGATTGAATAACCATTTCTATCTTCTCCTGACGGGATTGAGGTTCTAGAGGCGAGACAAAACAACGCTGCCGATCTTCAACGATTTGACCACAACGTGTCGACCCGGTTGTGAGCGCCGATGACGGTAATATTTACGATTCAAAAAAACAGCGACGGGAGGTGAATCCGTACCTCTGCTCAGGCCCGGCCCGCGCGGGGTGGCTCCGGTGTGACATGAGCTTCCTGCTCATACAACCACGCCCGCACCAGCGTGATGTCATTGCGCATCTGGCGTTCGAAGGTTTCGATCAGGGTTTCTTCCACGGTGCTGCGACGCAGTTGCTGCTCCAGTTCGGCGGCCACGCTTTCCAGTTCCCGCAGACCCAGGGTGCCGGCCAGGGAGCGCAGGGAGTGGATCAGGTTGACGGCGGCTTCGTGGTCCTGGCGGTTCATGGCATCGGCCAGTTGCCGTGGCAGTTCGGCCCGCTCCTCGACGAAGCGGGTGAGCAGGCGACGATACAGCAGGCCGTTCTGCATCAGGTGGCTCAGGGCACGACGGGTGTCGACACCGGCCTGTTCCAGGCTGGCGAAGGGGTCGTGCGGGGGCGGCTCGGGTAAAGGTCCGGCCCCCCATGTGCGCAAGGCCCGGCGCAGGGCAGACGGATCGATGGGTTTGGCCAGGTAATCGTTCATGCCGGCGGCCAGGTATTTCTCCCGATCCCCCGGCAGGGCGTTGGCGGTCATGGCAATGATCGGCAGGCGACGGCCGTGCTTCAACGCGCGGATGCGGGCGGTGGCCGCCATGCCATCCATGCCGGGCATTTGAATATCCATCAGCACCAGGCTGTAGGAACGGGTCGTCACCGCCTCCACCGCAGCAGCGCCGTTGTCGACGGTCTCCACTTGCGCGCCGCAGGATCGCACCAAGGCTTCCACCAGTTCCTGGTTGATGTCGTTGTCTTCCACCAGCAGCACCTGCAGGTGGGTCAGCGGTTCGTCATTCGCCGGCACCGGGGGAGACGGCGCCGGCAGCGGCTTGGTGCCACGGCCAAACGGCACCAGCAGGCGGAAGCAACTGCCGCGGCCTGGCGTGCTTTCCACTTCCACCCGACCTTGCATCAGTTCCGCCAGGTTGCGGCAGATGGCCAGGCCCAGGCCGCTGCCCTCGAAACGCCGCGAGCTGGAGCTGTCGACCTGATGGAAGGGTTGGAACAGGCCGGGCAGCAGGTCCGGTTCGATACCGATGCCGGTGTCTTCCACTTCGAATGCCAGCCAGACGTTGTCGCTGTCGGCGCGCAGCTGGCGTACGCGGATTTCCACCTGGCCCTGGTCGGTGAACTTCACCGCGTTGGCCGTGAAGTTGATCAGGATCTGCCCCAGCCGCAGAGGATCGCCCTGCAATACCGGAGGCAGGCCCGGGTCGATCTGCACGTGTAATACCAGGCCTTTGGCTTCGGCCCGATCCCAGATCAGGTCCACCACCTTGTCCAGCACTTGCTCGGCGCTGAAGTCCACTTTGTCCACGCTGAGCTTGCCGGCCTCGATGCGGGAGAAATCCAGGATGTCATTGATCACCCGCAGCAGGTGTTCCCCCGACGCCCGCACTTTTTCCAAAAAATTGCGCACGCGGTCGCTGAGGCTTTCCGCCAGCGCCACATGCGACAGGCCGATGATCGCGTTGAGCGGCGTGCGAATTTCGTGGCTCATGTTGGCGAGGAATTCGGCCTTGGTGCGGGACGCGGCCACCGCATCCTCTTTCGCCCGCAGCAGTTCGGTGGTGCGCTCGGCCACCTGACGCTCCAGATTCTGGTTGGCGCTGGCCAGCCGTTCGCCCGCCAGCACGCGGTCGGTGATGTTGATCAGGATGGTGCCCAGGGCTTTGTATTCCACCTCGCCATCACGTCGCACCGGAAAGCGCACCACGCGGTAGAACAGGCGCTGCCCGTCCGGCGAATGCAGTTCCAGGTTGGCATCCCGCGGTTCACCTTCCTGCTGGTTGATCGAATCGAACAGCGGGCGCAGCCAGGTGGGGATGGGGAGTTCCTGCACGCGACGCCCCAGCAGATCGTCCCGATGAATGCTCACCAGTTCGCTGAAGGCAGCGTTGACCACGGTGAAGCGACCGTCGCGCGCCTGCAAATACACCGAGGTGGGAATGTGAGCCAACAGGGAACGGAAGCGACTCTCGCGGGCGGCCAGGGCGTTGCGGTGCAACAGGGAGCTCATCGTCAGCAACAGGATCAGGCCGATGGCGCTGACAGTGAGAGCGACGATGATGTTGCGCGACGAGACGTAGGGCGCGAACGCTTCGTCCACATCCTGCTCCACGATCACGCCCAGATTCAGCTCCGGCAGCCAGCGCCCCGTGCCCACCACCTGCATGCCGCGGTAATCCTGATACGGTATCAGTAGCCGGGCGCTGGAATCCGCAAATAATGTTTGCGCCATCGCGGTCAGTTCGCCGGGTTGAGCGCGCTCGTCCGGCACCCGCGCCTGCAATGGCGTTTCGCTGTACAGATCGTAATGGGAGAACGACAGAATGTTGCGCACGCCCTTGAAACGGCTGGGCGTGATGATGTGTCCGCTGCGATCAATGGCGTAGGCTTCGCCGGTTTCGCCCGTGCGGCCGCTGTTGAAGATCGGAAAGAAATTGCGCTGCGGATTCATGCGCAAGCAGAAATAACCGCGTTTGACGAAACCCCGTTCCACCACCGCGCAGATGATCTGCATCAGCGCGCCCTGCGGCACCATTCCACGCGGACCTTCCAATGGCAGACGCGATGCCACCGGCCGGGAAATGGCGGCACCGTGCACCAGTGCACGATCCAGTGCTTCCACGGTTTCCGGCAGTTGGGGCGATGCGCCGATATAGGTGCCACTGCTGGCAGCGATGATGCGGCGATCCATGTTCATCACCAGATAACCTTCGTAGCCCATCGGCAGCAGCAACGGATACAGCCAGGAACGCAGGGAATCCGCTGCGGTGTCGAAGTGGTCATCCTGATTCAACACTTTGTTGAGCAGATCGCGGCCGGCGGGGGAATCCGCCAGCACACGTACCACGCTGCGGTTCTGGTTGTCCCAATATTGAATCAGGCCCAGCACCGATTGCAGGTTGGTGTCGAGATAACTGCCGGTGATGCGCTGATGGCTGGAATGGATGATGCGCAGGGACGCGACGCAGATCAGCACCAGCATCAGAATTGCTGCGCCGGCCAGCAGCAACACAGGATTGCCGCGTTGGGGGGAATTGGAATCTAGCTCGGCGTCGTGAACGGCGGTTGGCATAGCTGGGCGATGGCGTTGGCGTGCTGGGGAATCCAGTCGGCCACTTGTTGCGCCGGCATCGGCCGCGCAATCAGGTAACCCTGCGCCTGCCGACAGCCCATGGCTTTCAGCAGGTGCAGTTCCGCTTCGGTTTCAACGCCTTCCGCCACTGTGGTAATGCCCAGCCGCCGACCCATGTCGATGGCCGATTGCAGGATCGTGCGCAGCTGTTCGCGCTGGGGCGCGCCGTGCACGAAGGTGCGGTCGATTTTCAGTTCCGTGAATGGGAACCGGGACAATTGCTGCATGGATGAAAATCCGGTGCCGTAGTCGTCGATGGAAAAGCCGAATCCCTTTAAGCGTAGACGACTGATGGTAGCCAGCGCCGATGCCAGGTCCGCCACCAAGGCACTTTCGGTGATTTCAAAGGTGACCTGACGCGAACTGACCGCCATCGCCTGCACCTGTTGGATGATATCGCCCGCCAGATTGCGGTCGACCAGGGACGTGGCGGACAGGTTGATGGCCACCGGCGGCTGCACGCCCCGTTGCTGCCAGCTCCCCATGTCGCGCAGCACCTGGCGCAGCAAGGCCAGGGTGAGTTCACCGATCAGACCATGCTGCTCCGCCAGCGCAATGAAGCGCGACGGTGGAATGGAGCGGCCCTGGCTGTCAGTCCAGCGCGCCAGCGCTTCCAGCCCCGCCAAAGTGCCTTGCTGCAGGCTGATCTTGGGTTGGTAGAACGGCTGGATCTGCCCGGCCTGAATCGCCTGTCGCAACTCGAGTGGGTCGATTTCGGTAATGGGAGCGGCACCGTGCAAGGGGCCATTGTCGAACCGGCCGAATGACGCCAATGCGGCGCGCAATGCTGCCGCCGGCACCGGTTTGCGAAACGCGCCCAGCAAGGGCACGCCGAGTGCTTCCACCATGGTGGCAACGGCACTGATCAGCACTTCGTCGGCGGCGCTGGCGACAATGATCGCCGGCCGGTGCCGTTCTTCGCCCAGTCGCTGCAACACTTCAATTCCATCCATGCCGGGCAATTCCAGATCCAGCACCACCACCGCCGGCGGTGTCGACGAATGGCGGAAACAATGCAACGCACTGCTACCGTCGGCCGCTTCATGCACGCGCTGAATACCGAACTGTTGCAGACAGGCGCGAATATTCGCGCGCTGCGTGCCACTGTCATCCACCACCAACACACCCTGGCTGAAAATCGCCGGATGCAGATCAGCGTCAGGACTGGCGTTGCCGGCCGGCAGATAAATCATGCGGGCCTCCGCGCGGGCAGATGATCCGGATTGCGATACACCGACGGCGACAGTTGCTGCAGCGGCAAATTCAAACCGAACAGCGATTCGCAATGACCGGTGATGAGCCAGCCGCCCGGGCGCAGTGACGCCACCAGATGATCGAGCACCCGCTGCTTGGTGCGCTGATCGAAATAGATCAGTACGTTGCGCAGAAAAATAATATCGAAGCCATCATTTTTTTCGCTGGCATCGTACTGTAATGATTCCAACAAATTGTGCTGCTGGAATTGCACCTGCTCGCGCAACTCGCGATCGATGACCAGCATGCCGTCGTACTCGCCCACACCGCGCCGACAATACCGTTTCAGAAATTCCTGCGGCATTTGGTCCAGCCGCTCCATGCGGTACAAACCGCGACGGGCCTGTGTCAGCGCCTTGCTCGAAATATCGGTGGCCAGCAGATCCCAGGCACGGGAACCCAAGCTGTCGTGCAGCATCATCGCCAGGCTGTAAGGTTCCTCGCCGGTGGACGCCGCTGCGCACCACACTCGCGGCCGCCGTTTGCCCAGGCTCGGCAGCATCTGACTTTTCAGCCGGGTGAAATGCGCGGGCTCGCGGAAAAAATAGGTTTCGTTGGTGGTGAGCAGGTCCAGCATGTGACCACGCTCCTCCTCCCCTTCCTTGCTGGTGACAAATTTGAAATAGGCATCGAAATCCGCACAACCCATTTTATCCAGTCGACGCCACAACCGGGTGACCACCATTGCGGCCTTTTCCGGGCCGATGATGATGCCCGCGGTAAGATGCACATACTCGCGGATGCGGTTGAAGGTGGCGGGACTGAGTCGGGTGTCCATTGCAGTGATCATCCTGCTCGCACTGCGTTGTCTTTAGGCACGTCATCAGCAAGATCGCCCGAGGTTTGTGCCGCGTCGATCAGGGATTCCAATTCACCCGTGGACAACACGGCCGTCAGATCCAGCACCGGAATGAAACCCTGTTCGCGCTTCAACATGCCGGCGACGAAATCATTGCGCAGGCCCAGACCGAATTGCGGCTGTCGCTCCACCTGACTGGTTTCCACTTCACGCACTTCGGTGACAGCATCGACGATCACACCCAACAGATGGATTGCGTCACCCTGCACTGCCTCGACAATCACAATGCAGGTACGACGATTGATATCGGTCGCCGCGCGGCCAAACCGCACTGACAGATCCAGCACCGGCACCACCGCCCCGCGCAGATTGATCACACCGCGCAGAAAAGCAGGCGCCAGTGGAATCGATGTGACGCCCTGATACTCGATGATTTCGCGAATAGCGTGAATGCCCACCGCGAAGGTTTCGCGCCCCAGATTGAACATCAGGTACTGACGTACGCTGCTAACCTGCTTTTCCTGCTGAGCCGACTGCTTCGTCACCATGACACACCTCTGCAAACCACTGCTCGCTTGCGGTTAGAAATTCACGAACGATTTTTCGTTGACGTCACTGGCCTGCGCCATGTCCTGGCCACGGCCGCCTCTGCCACTGCTGCGACCCACTACCGACAGATTGACGGGGGCATTGGACGGTGTGTCGGTGCGGAAGAACTGCATCACCGATTGCAGTTGCAGCGCCTGACTGCTCATCTCTTCAGCGGTGGCAGACAATTGTTCCGAAGCCGATGCATTGGTCTGTGTGGTTTTGGTTAGTTCGTTGATGGCGGAATTGATCTGATTCAGACCGGCGCGCTGTTCCTGCGA
>DATLII010000529.1:0-2525 GCA_035539495.1 Dongiaceae bacterium | reverse complement strand
TTGAAATCGAGAAAATCAGAACCGTCGGCGATGCGGGCGATGATTTCGCGGCAGTCATAAGGTCGCTTGAGATCGTTGGGTACTACGCCCAGCAATTCATCGCTGCTGTACAGCGGTTCCTTGAATGATTTTTTTGCTGTCAGTGGCAGGCTATCGTTCCAGGGCATCTTGCGCAAAAATTCCCGTGCCAGACGAATGCCGTCCGCATCATTTTCCGCCAGATATTCCGCGGTGCCCGAGGTATAGGCATGCATTTCGGCCCCACCCAGCTCCTCGTCATTGGCGATTTCACCCGTAGCGGCTTTCAGAAGTGGAGGTCCAGCCAGGAACATTTTGGTCTGCTGACGCACTGCAATGATGTAGTCCGACAAACCCGGCTGATAGGCGCCGCCGGCGGTGGCATTGCCATGTACCACCGTAATTTGCGGAATACCTGCCGCTGACTGTCGTGCCTGGTTCGCAAACGTACGTGCGCCTTCCACGAAAATCTCGCCGGCATAATTCAGGTTGGCGCCGCCACTTTCCGACAGCGTCACCGTTGGCAATTTGTTTTGCGCGGTGATTTCCTGCAGACGCAGGGATTTGTGCAATCCCGCCGGCGAAATCGTGCCGCCTTTTATCGCGCTATTGTTGGCCACCACCATACAGCGGATGCCCTCTACATAACCGATGCCCGCGATAATGCCGCCACCGGCACTGCTGCCGTCCTTGTCATCGTGCATCAAGTGGCCTGCCAGCGACATCAGCTCCAGAAACGGCGAGCCTGGATCCAGCAGCCGATTAATCCGCTCTCGCGGCAGCAACTGTCCTCGTTTGTCGAATTTCGGCTTGGCCTTGGCCTCAGTAGCCATCACCGTTTCCTCGATGGCGCGGAATTCCTGCACCAGCTTCAGCATATGTTCGGCGTTTGCTTTGAATTCGTCCCCTGCGGGATTCAGCAAGCTCTCAATCACTGGCATGATCAGCGGCTCTCGTCATCCTGGAAAATGGCGGGAATGATTTCCCGATGGAACCCGTCATAGGGTTTGGATTTTTTGTGCGCCTGCAGCGGTGAGATCGCCACATTGCCTTGCGATGCTGCACCGTCGATACGAATCGTGGTGCCACTGATAAAGGCGGCACCTTCACTCAGCAGAAAGCAGATGGAGCTGCTGACTTCCGCTTCGTTGCCCATGCGGCCCAGTGGTACAGCCGCTTTCAACGTTTTCAGCACAGCTTTGAAACCATCGGGATAGGTGTCCATTCCGCTGGATGTGATCCAGCCCGGCGCCACTGCATTTACGCGCACACCCGCATGGCCCCATTCATAGGCAGCGGTTTGCGTGAAATTCACCATGCCGGCACGGGCAGCTCCGGAATGTCCCATCCCCGGCATACCACCCCACATATCGGCCACGATGTTAACGATGGAGCCACCGTGGTTGGACATGCTCTGGTTGAATACTTCTCGCGCCATCAGAAAGCCGCCGGTGAGGTTGGTATTGATCACCGCGTCCCAACCTTTTTTTGAAATCGCCAACAATGGTGACGGAAACTGGCCGCCGGCATTGTTCACCAGTCCATGAATGCGCTGCCGTTCCGCCACAATCTTACTGACAGTGCCGCGCACGGCTTCCTCATCGCGAATATCGCACACAAAGCCGGAACACTGGCCGCCATCCTCACGGATTTCCGCCATCACTTTATCCAGCTTTTCCTGTTTGCGCCCAATCAACACCACGTGAGCACCCAGCGCCGCAATTTCGTGTGCAGTGCAACGGCCAATGCCGCTGCCGCCGCCGGTGACGATGATAGTCTGATCCTTGAATAATTCAGGATGAAAAACAGAACGATATCCCATGTTCAGTTGGCCTGTAGTTCGTGTGCAATGGAAGAGGAAACAGGAATCGGAAATTCCAGCAACTGCTGTGCAAACGCCTTGCCTTGCGGATCGATGCGCAAGCTGGCAATGCCGCCGCCGCCCAGGCTGTTTTCCAGCAGAAAGTTCAGTGCATCTAACCCTGGCAGTTCCCAGCCGGACACTTTGCCGGTTTGTGGATCCAGTAAATGCTGCATGTAATTTGCGACTGCGGCCGGCGTCAATGCCGCCTTGATAAAAGGCAAGTACTCCGGCTTGCGCGCAATGACGCCAATATTGCCGTGATTACCTTTGTCACCACTGCGCGCCCAGGCCAGTTTCACCAGGGGTACGACGGCGGTGGTTTGTAATCCGGCGGGTGCAGAAATGGGGGCTTCGTTTACGCCATCGAAACCGTTAGTGGTATCCACCACGACTGGCATTGTGCTGCCCTGAAAATCCACCGTCGTCTGTGCCGTGCTTTTGGGCACCAGACAGGAGAATAATCGGATCATGGGCGATACTTTTGGCCGCCCCCCCACAATGTTGGTGATGCCCGGTGCCATACCTGTGCCTGCCTGGGCAATTTCCTTCGAAAACAATGTCAGCGCTTTTTTGTCGGCGTGGCTGACCGCCATTTTCACGACCACTTCGCGCACGTTTCTGGCGGTTGAGCGCGGGCCATAGG
>DATLII010000528.1:0-9222 GCA_035539495.1 Dongiaceae bacterium | reverse complement strand
CTGAAATCGCACAAGACCACGAAGGAAATGCTGCAGATTCCTTATAAGAAGCCGCTGCCGGAAGAATTGATTCGTAAGATCGCGGAGTACCGAGTCAAAGTGGTGAGCGAACGTGACGATGACTCGTTTTGGTAACACCCTAGGAAACCGATATGGATTTCGTCGCCACCACACTGCTGCTCTTCATCGTCCTGGATCCACTGGGCAATATCCCACTGTATCTCTCCCAACTACGTGCCGTTCCCGAAGCACGTCGTCGGTACGTTGTCATTCGGGAGCTGATCCTCGCCTATTTCGTCTTGCTGTTTTTCCTCTTTGCCGGCCCCAGCTTCATGAAAGTGCTGGCGCTGGATATCGCGTCAGTTCGCATCGCGGGCGGCGTCGTATTGTTCCTGATCGCGTTGCGCATGGTGTTTCCGCCTCCTGGCCCACGTCACGGCACTACCGAAGTCAACAGTGAACCTTTTATCGTGCCGTTGGCCGTGCCCGCTGTGGCGGGGCCTGCGGCGTTGAGCGTTGTGGTGCTGCTGCGGGAGGCCAATCCAACCGACACCATGCTGCTGCTGGGTGCCATGTCCACGGCATGGTTCATCAGCGCGATCATTCTGGCCGGTGCAGCATATCTGCAACGGATGCTGCGCAATGAGGGCATTCTGGCGATGGAGCGTCTGATGGGTTTGGTGCTGGTGGTGATTGCGATCCAGATGATGATCGACGCGCTGCGATCGTTGGGCGCATTACCGGCACACGTATAGCCCGTAACACGTATAACCCGGTGCGCGAACAGCCGCAGGAAACACCGACAGCCCCTTCTGTTGATGACGCACAACTGGCACTCTTGGCCAATCCGTTCCGCCGGTGGGATGGTGTATCCTGACGGCCGTCCATTTTCATATGCGGAGCCTGCTGTCATGTCCGAACTTGATAATCCTGTGGAAAATCAAAGCACTTTCCTGGAAGACCTGAAAGATTCCCTGCGCCGGGGCAAGACCATCGACGGTTACGATTACAGCGCGAAGAAGCGTTATTACGAGCCGGCGCCGGAGCGCAGTTACGGTCAGGAATTTACCGAGGTGGTGGAAAGCCGGCGTTCGGTGCGCAAATTCACTGACCGAAAAATTCCCAAGCACGTTCTGGATGCCTGCCTGGACCTGGCATTGCTGGCGCCCAGTTCCTGCAACCTGCAGCCGTGGGAATTTCATGTGGTGCAATCGCCGGAGAAAAAGCAAAAACTGGTGGAAGCCTGCATGAGCCAGAATGCAGCGACTACGGCGGCGGAATTGATTGTCGTGGTGGCGCGTACCGCCAATTGGCGCGAAATCGCCAAGCTGAATATCGAGCAGTGGCCGCAGCCGAAAATTCCCAAGCACTGGAAAAACTTCTATACCAGCGGCGTGCAGCTCACCTATTGGCAGGGGCCGCTGTACAGCGTTGGGGCGATCAAAAAAGCCGTCACCAATATCGCCGGTTTGTTCCGGCCGATGCCGCGAGGACCTTTCACCAAAGCTGATATGCGAGTGTGGGCGATCAAGAGTGTCGCGCTGGCGGCTGAAAACCTGATGCTGGCCTTCCGGGCTCACGGTTTTGATTCCTGCCCAATGGAGGGTATGGACGAGCGGCGCGTTAAAAAGCTGCTGGATCTACCCCGGGATGCCGAGGTGGTCATGGTGGTGGGCGCCGGCGAGCGGGCGAATGACGGTGTCTACTTCCCCCGCGTTAAATTCGAGCGTGAAAATTTCGTCAAATACCGATAAACCTCAATGCGGATAGATCCGTATGCCGGATGCAGTAATCCCATTTGCCATTCTGATCGGAACCGGCATCGCTGCGGTGTTGTTGACCAAGTTGCTGTCGTACGGACGCAGCAAATACAACGCAGCGGTGCTGGAGAAGGCACAAGCGATCGTGGACAGTTGCGAAACCTGCAACGAAGCGTTGGATGGCCGTTATA
Organism: Dongiaceae bacterium; assembly: GCA_035539495.1. Lineage (GTDB taxonomy): Bacteria > Pseudomonadota > Gammaproteobacteria > Pseudomonadales > Ketobacteraceae > Ch67. The sequence goes on along the minus strand of DATLII010000528.1, from coordinate 7,271 downwards.
CCAAGGTGAATTTCCCTGTGTACGCCAATCTGCTGGTGATCGGTTATGAGGTCAAGGTGGATCTATACGTGCATTACAGCGACCGACGGAAACTGCTGAATCAACTGTTTAAATTGAATCTGCTGTGTTCGTTGACCAGTTTCTGGATGCCGTTCCTCGTTATCCTGGCAGTTATCAACTATCACAACAATGTGTTCAGTTATCCCTGAGAAAGCGCAATTGCACCGCGATAGGTCGCTATGTTGGCTGTCACGCGGAATTACACGCAAGTAAGAGCAATCGTCATCCAGTCTTCTTTTTCTTGTCTTATTTCTTCGTTATGGGCTGTGCATCCACTGTGCGGCCCCCAAAATCTTGATATTTGTCAGGCCTCTACATCCCTTTGATTGACAGGGCATTTAACGGGGGCGCATATTCTGTTCAGCAGAGGTTGTGTTCCGACAACCGCATCAACGAAGCAGTTCTGCATGATTGGTAAGCCACTGCCTATGCAGGCGGGTTTGGCTGCCTTCTTTAGGTATCAATCGGGTTGCGGTTCGCTGCAATCAGGGAATGGTTGTTTCTAGCGCCGACCACCGCCGTGGAGCATCGGTCGATGAGCGAACATCAGTTGAATGCTGCGCCTGCGCGGGCAGTGCGGGAACCTTCGTTAGTGGACGGCTTGCTGCCCATCGTCAGCTTGGTGGGTTTGCTTGGGCTGTCTTATTACCTGTTTGGCGAAAATGCATCGTTCGGCCCGAACCAGATTGCGCTGTCGTTCTGCGGCCTGATGGCAGCGTTGATCGGTGCCAAGAACGGGATGGAATGGTCAGCCATCCGGCAGGCAGCAACGGATGGCATTGGCACCGGCATCCAAGCCATTTTCATTCTGCTGGCTGTAGGTGCGTTGATTGGCACGTGGGCCATGTGCGGCACCATTGCCTCGATGGTGTATTACGGCCTAAAACTTCTCAGTCCTCATTATTTCTATGCCAGCACCTGCGCTATCTGCGCAGTGGCGGCCCTCAGCATCGGCAGTTCCTGGACCGTGGCCGGCACTATCGGTATCGGCATGATGGGCATCGCGCAGAGCATGGATCTTTCGCCGTTGATTACGGCCGGCGCCGTGATTTCCGGCGCATATTTTGGCGACAAGGCATCGCCGTTGTCAGACACTGCAAATCTCGCCACCGCCGCTGCCGGATCCGAATTATTCAGCCATATTCGTGAATCCTTGTGGACGTCCGTGCCGGCATTACTGCTGGCCATTATCGGCTTTGCGTTACTTGGTTCGCAGGGAGATTTTGATGCCTCGGCCACGTTGCGCGGAATGGAACAGCATGTGACGGTATCGCTGTGGACGTTTCTGCCGTTGCTGTTGGTTTTGGTGCTTGCACTGAAACGGGTGCCACCTTTCGTCACGATTTTTGCCAGTGCGCTGGCAGGTGGATTGTTGGCCGTGATTCTGGTGCCGCAAGATGTGGCAGCGTTGGCCAACAATTCAGAATTGCATCCGGCGTTTCAGCAATTAAAAGGCGTATGGGCTGCATTGGCTACCGGCTATCAGGTGTCGACCGGCGATGCCTCGGTCGACAAATTGCTCACGCGGGGTGGTATGTCCAGCATGATGCTCACCATCTGGCTGATCATGACCGCGCTGGCGTTCGGCGCGATTGTCGAGCACACCGGTTTGCTGCGGCGCGTGATTACGCCTTTGATTGATCGCGCCAAATCGACATTGGCATTGGTGGCGTCGCTGGTGGGTTCCTGTCTGGCGTCCAATGCACTCACCGCGGATCAATATATTTCTATCGTGCTGCCGGCGCGCATGTTCCGGCAGAGTTTTGAATCCCGTGGTTTGGCGCCGGTAATGCTGTCGCGAGTGGTGGGTGATTCTGCCACGGTGACATCGCCATTGATTCCCTGGAACAGCTGCGGTGCCTATATGTCGGCGGCACTGGGTGTGTCTGCCATCAGTTTTGCGCCTTACTGTTTTTTCAATTTGCTGAATCCGTTGTTGACGGTGCTGTTCACCGTCGTGGGATTTCGCGTGTTGTCTATCGCAACGCCGCCGGTCGTTGGCACTCAATCCGGAGCACGTTCATAACATCAAATTCATAACCAACCTCAGCAAGCAGTCAGATTGTCACACCCATTTTCTATTTTTGATCATAGCGAGGAGCTCCGAATGGCAGAAGGACCACATAAATTGAAACTGGGGGCGCTGACGGCGCTGGTGGTGGGCTCCATGATCGGCGGTGGGATATTTTCACTGCCGCAGAACATGGCGAACAGCGCTGGTGCGGGAGCCGTTCTGATTGGCTGGGTGATCACAGGGATTGGCATGCTGATGCTGGCCTTCGTGTTCCAGACGTTGGCCAATCGCAAACCACAACTGGATTCCGGCGTGTACGCTTACGCCAAGGCGGGGTTCGGTGACTACATGGGCTTCTCGTCCGCCTGGGGTTACTGGATCAGCGCATTTCTCGGCAACGTCAGTTACTTCGTATTGCTGTTCAGTACATTGGGTTATTTCTTCCCGGATTTATTTGGCGAAGGCAATACGCCCATCGCGATCGCTGCTGCGTCGGTGTTGCTGTGGGCAGTGCATTTCCTGGTGCTGCGCGGTATCAAGGAAGCGGCATTCATCAACCAGGTTACTACTGTCGCCAAGATCGTGCCTCTGGTGCTGTTCATCATTATCGCAGCCGTAGCGTTCAAGCTGGACATCTTCACCGCTGATATCTGGGGTACGTCCATTCCCGAACCGAAAAGTGTGATGGAACAGTTGCGCGGCATGATGCTGGTGACTGTTTGGGTGTTCATCGGGATTGAAGGTGCCAGTGTTTATTCCGCCCGCTCGGAAAAGCGTAGCGATGTGGGCAAAGCGACCGTCGTGGGTTTTCTCGGCACCTTGTTGCTGCTGGTGCTGATTAACGTGCTGTCGATGGGCATCATGAGCCAGCCTGAACTGGCGGCGCTGAAAAATCCATCCGTTGCTGGCGTTTTGGAGCACGTAGTGGGGCGCTGGGGTGCAATCTTCATCAGCGTAGGCTTGCTGATTTCGCTGGCGGGCGCGTTGCTGTCGTGGACGCTGCTGTGTGCAGAAATTCTGTTCTCCGCTGCAAAAGATCACACCATGCCGGCGTTCATCCGCAAGGAGAACGTCAACCATGTGCCGGCCAATGCGCTTTGGCTTACCAACGGCCTGATTCAATTATTCCTGATCATCACGTTGTTCAGCAGCTCCACTTATTTGAGCCTGCTGTACCTGGCCACCTCGATGATCCTGGTGCCCTATCTGTGGTCCGCTGCTTACGCAGCGCTGTTGGCATTCCGTGGTGAAACCTACGAAAACGACGGCGGCCAGCGCACCAAGGATCTGATCATAGCCGCGATAGCTGTGGTGTACGCGCTCTGGCTGGTGTACGCCGCCGGTGTGCAATATCTGCTGCTGTCGGCCCTGCTGTACGCGCCGGGCGCGATCCTGTTTGCCAAAGCCAAGATCGAAGTGGGTCAGCCGGTTTTTACCACGCTGGAAAAATTTATTTTTACTGGTGTTCTGCTTACCGCCGGCGCGGCCGCTTATGGTCTGTATACCGGTTTTCTCACCCTTTAAGAGAAGGAGTTCAACATGTCGAAACTGAAACTCGGTGTTCATTCTGAAGCGGGTAAATTGCACAAAGTGATGGTGTGTTCCCCCGGCTTGGCGCACCTGCGTCTGACGCCCGGCAACTGCGATGAATTGCTGTTTGATGACGTGATTTGGGTGAATCAGGCCAAGCGTGATCATTTCGATTTCGTCACCAAAATGCGCGACCGCGGTGTGGACGTGCTGGAAATGCATAATCTGCTGACAGAAACCGTGCAAAACAAAGAGGCACTGAAGTGGATTCTGGATCGCAAGATCACCGCGAATCAGGTAGGCCTGGGGTTGCAGGATGATGTGCGCGGTTGGTTGGAAAGTCTGGAGCCGCGCAAACTGGCGGAGCATTTGATTGGCGGCGTGTCAGTGTCGGATTTGATCGGCGCGCTGGGTAAATCCAAGCAGTTGGAAATGCTGGGTGATTTTATCGGTCGCACCAGTTTTGTGACACCGCCACTACCCAATACCCAATTTACTCGCGACACCACCTGCTGGATTTACGGCGGTGTCACGCTGAACCCCATGTACTGGCCGGCGCGTCGGCAGGAAACGTTGCTCGCCAGTGCTATCTACAAATTCCATCCCACTTTCACTAATGCGGAATTCGAAGTCTGGTACGGCAATCCGGATGAGGATCATGGTTCCGCCACGCTGGAAGGCGGCGACGTGATGCCCATCGGCAATGGCGTGGTATTGATCGGCATGGGCGAACGCAGTTCGCGCCAAGCGATCGGCCAAGTGGCGCAGGCGTTGTTTGCCAAAGGCGCGGTCAAGCGCGTAGTGGTGGCAGGCTTGCCGAAATCCCGCGCCGCCATGCACCTGGATACCGTGTTCAGTTTCTGCGATCGCGATCTGGTAACCATTTTCCCGGAAGTAGTGAGTCAGATCGTGCCGTTTAGCTTGCGTCCCGATGAAAGCAAACCGGGTGGCATCGATATCCGTCGCGAAGACAAACCGTTCGTGGATGTGGTGGCCGAAGCGTTGGGTCTGAAAGCGCTGCGTATTGTGCAAACCGGCGGTGACGCTTATGAAGCCGAGCGTGAACAGTGGGACGACGGCAACAACGTGGTGTGTTTGGAACCCGGTGTGGTAGTCGGCTACGACCGCAACACCTACACCAATACATTGCTGCGCAAGGCGGGCGTGGAAGTGGTGACGATTTCCGCCAGCGAATTGGGGCGCGGACGCGGCGGCGGCCATTGCATGACCTGTCCGATTTTGCGCGATCCCGTCAATTATTAATTCGACTATCACTTACTGAAGGATTAGACCATGGCTTTCAATCTGCACAACCGCAATCTGCTCAGCCTGATGCATCACACCACTCGCGAGCTGAAATACCTGCTGGATCTGTCTCGCGATCTGAAGCGCGCAAAATACGCCGGTACAGAGCAGCAGCACCTGAAAGGCAAAAACATCGCGCTGATTTTTGAAAAAACCTCCACTCGTACTCGCTGCGCATTTGAAGTTGCCGCGTACGATCAAGGCGCCAACGTGACCTATATCGATCCGACTTCGTCACAGATCGGTCACAAGGAAACCATGAAAGACACCGCGCGTGTTCTGGGCCGCATGTACGACGCGATCGAATATCGTGGCTTCAAACAGGAAATCGTGGAAGAACTGGCAAAATTTGCCGGCGTGCCGGTGTTCAACGGTCTCACCGACGAATATCACCCGACGCAAATGCTGGCGGACGTGCTGACCATGCGCGAGCACAGCGACAAGCCATTGCACGATATCAGCTATGCCTACCTGGGTGACGCTCGCAACAACATGGGCAACTCGCTGTTGCTGATTGGCGCGAAGCTGGGCATGGATGTTCGCATCGGTGCGCCCAAAGAACTGTGGCCTACCGACGAATTGGTAGAACAGTGCAAACAGTTCGCCGCAGAAAGCGGTGCCCGCATCACCCTGACAGAAGATCCTAAAGCCGCAGTGAAAGGCGTGGACTTCGTTCACACCGACGTGTGGGTATCCATGGGTGAGCCGATCGAAACCTGGGATAGCCGCATCAAACTGCTACTGCCCTACCAGGTGAACAAGGCGCTGATGGCTGCCACTGGCACACCGCGTACCAAGTTCATGCACTGTTTGCCTGCGTTCCATAACACCGACACCAAAGTCGGCAAGCAGATCGCAGAAAAATATCCGCACCTGGCCGGCGGCATCGAAGTGACAGAGGAAGTATTCGAATCGCCAGCCTGTATCGCATTCGAGCAGGCGGAAAATCGCATGCACACTATCAAGGCCACCATGGTCGCCACTTTGGGCAACGTGTAAGGAGAAAGCGCCATGCGTATCGTCGTAGCTCTCGGGGGTAACGCCCTGCTGCGTCGTGGTGAAGCCATGACATCGGAAAATCAGCGCGAAAACGTGCGCATCGCGGCGGTGGAACTGGCCAAGATCGCACCTGGCAACGAACTGGTTGTCGCTCACGGTAACGGACCGCAAGTGGGATTGTTGGCGCTGCAAGGCGCCGCCCACAATCCGGATAATCCGTTCCCGCTGGATGTGCTGGGTGCCGAAACCGAAGGCATGATCGGCTACATGATCGAACAGGAGCTGGGCAACCTGCTCCCGTTCGAAGTGCCGTTCGCCACCATTCTCACGCAGGTGGAAGTGGACGCGAATGATCCGGCGTTCAAAGATCCCACCAAACCGATCGGTCCGGTGTATTCGAAAGCGGAAGCGGAAAAACTGGCGAAGGACAAAGGCTGGGCCATCAAACCGGACGGCGATAAATTCCGTCGTGTGGTGGCCAGTCCACGGCCGAAGCGGATTTTTGAAATCCGTCCGATCAAATGGCTGCTGGAGCAGGGCACCGTGGTGATCTGTGCTGGCGGCGGCGGTATTCCCACGGTTTACGATGCTGATCGCAAATTGAGGGGCATTGAAGCGGTAATCGACAAGGATCTGTGTTCAGCATTGCTGGCGCAGGAGTTGAACGCGGATCTGTTGGTGATCGCGACCGACGTGGAAGCGACCTATATCGATTGGGGTAAGCCGACGCAGAAAGCCATCGCCCGAGCTCACCCGGATGAAATGGAACGGCTGGGTTTTGCGGCCGGCTCCATGGGGCCGAAAGTCCAGGCCGCCTGTGAGTTCGCCCGTGCTACTGGCAAAACCGCTGCGATTGGCTCGCTGGCCGGTATCGAAGCGATTGCCAAAGGCAAAGGTGGCACCCTGATCAGCACTGCGAAACCGGGTATCGATTACCGCTGAGCATAACGTTCGAAATACCCTTCTGCTTAACGTCTACCTGATCCACCGCCGGGCATCCTGTTCCCAAGTGCCCGTCGGTGGTATTTCCCCTTGCGGCGCCAGACAACACAGACAACATCCGCAGGTCTGGTCAGCGAGTGCCGGTGATTTGAAACTGTGATCTAATCCGGTTGCGAACTAACGGCCATCAGCTAACTAACACTGCTATCAACGAATACAGCGAGCGTCTCATCATGAGCAGCCTGATTCTGCTTCCCCGCATTCTCCATATCGGCGCTGGCGCCTCCACTCAGGTGGGCGAGGTGCTGAAAACTTTGGGTTGTTCCCGCCCGTTGATCGTCACTGACGCCAGCATGGTGAAACTCGGATATGTGGAACGGCTGCAATCCTTTCTGCCAGCCAGCGACGTTTACGCGGACAC
>DATLII010000527.1:0-9379 GCA_035539495.1 Dongiaceae bacterium | reverse complement strand
CGATACAAGCTGTGCGAACTTGCGACACATCCCTTACTTCAGGTTGTCGAAGCAGATCTGGAAGATTCGGTACGCATTGCCAACGAACTGCCTGGGCACCAAATCTGTATCCATGCTGCGCTTATCTGGGGTGATCCCGGTTCTGAGCTGGAGGCGCGCGATGTTGCCGTTGCCGCCAAGTTGTTCGATAGCTGCGCAATCGCCGGGATAAGCAGATGCATCTACCTATCATCAGCGGCCGTTCATCGCCCGTTCTCAGGCGAAATGAGCGAAGTAGCAAAAGTCACCCACATTCCCACTAGTCATACCAAGCAGAACCCTGCAGCAAACTGAGCATCCGTCACCGATCAAAAACCAACCTCTCGTCATAAATCACAAAGCTAAACCAAAAGTCGACAAAAAAACCATCCCACAGCAACCTATCCACTTCGCTCCGTAACATCTAAGCTTTACCCACAGACCGGCGATGGAACTCTCACACTCCGCCCACGCCGCGAGCCGTTAATTTCTGTTTGCCATTAACTTCAACACCGTCACCCGTACCGCCACTTTTTCTGAACACAAGACAACGTTGTCATCAGTCCATTAGAGGGAAGAATGACCGGCTTGGTCATACGCACTATTAGCGACAAATGTGATTCAGTGATGAAACAAACTGGAGGGAACCACCATGTTTAAACTATTCATCCAACCCACTCGTAACCGGCAACCATTGCCGAGAGCTGGATTAAACAAATCGGTAAGGAGTTTTGTTAATAAAATATTATTGCTGGCCATCATTCCTGCGCTGACGAATTGCGTCAAGATTGAAGGCTCAGCCGAATTACGCAGCAGTACTGGCGATCTCTACTCGTTTGAAGGCGCCACAGTGGAAGTGTTTGATATGAACGCTGCTGCGGCCTTAGACACAGGCAGAACCGTGAAAGCCGTCGGAAAAGCCTCAGCGGCGGATGGCACGCTTTCATTGCGCGTCCTCAGCACAAAAATCGACGACAACCTGCTGTATGGCGTCGAATTCAAATGCCCGCCCGACAACGACACCGATGCCTGCACGGTGGAATCACCCTTGCGCATCGTATTAAGTGGCGCGCAATTGAAAGCAGGCGGCTGGAAAGCCTCGGTACTGACCGAAACCATCTTCCACAATATCGCGTACTACATTGGTGCTGGTTATCCCAGCGACGAAACCCAGCAGATGTTTGACCATTACGCGGGTGCGTTATTGCTGGCACCCTCAGGTACCGCAGACACCTATGACGACGTCTTGGCATGGAACCCTGCCTTAACGGATGAACTCAAGCGCCCAAGCCAACTAAGCAGCGTCAGCGAGTCTCTTGCGGGTGGAATTGGCAATAACGATATCAAGCTGCTGGCACGGAGTTCAGTTAATCCGCTTGTATCCACCAGTTTATTTTCTGGCACGTCAGAACTGGCGCAGTTCTGGGACGTGGTGGTCGCAAACGGCTACGCCTACATGGTGGGACTGGATGTGGGCTTGGTGATCGTGGATGTACGGGATGTTGAAGATCCCGTGCTCGTCGGACGAACCTTCGCCCTTGGCGCGACACGCGAACTGGTGTTGGCGGGTAACTTTGTGTACGCCGTAAGTTCGTCCCGCGTCAGCATTGTCGATGTCAGTAATCCCGCAGCGCCGGTTTACCGCGGATCGTTTTCCGTGCCCGGCGGTGACGCCTGGGATGTGGACGTCGAAGGCGAGTATGCTTATGTCGCCTCCAACACCGGTTTGCATATTTTCAATGTCAGCAATGCTGCCTCACCCCTCCTCGTTGCCAGCATGCCAGGAATAATACCGGATTCCGTTACCGTTTCCGGCAACAATGTTGTGATCACCAATATCGATCGATTCCACATGATTGATGTGAGCAACCCCGCAGCGCCGGTGTTGTTATGGACCAGCCTGCCTCGTCCAAGCTCCATCTCGCCCCTATTAGAGATGACCTCCGACTACATCTATTACACAACGTCGAGCACGCTGTACGTCTTTGATATACGCAACCTCACCTCGCCCAGGCTGGCAGGACAACTGAAGGCGAATTTGTACGGTGGAAAAAAACTGGTTTTATCCGGCGACACACTTTATGTCGCAGCGTCCGCAATGGCGTTCGATGTCAGCAATCCGTCGGCGCCGGTGCTGAAAGGACAACTGGGCATTACCGGCTTTTCAGCTTCATTGGCCGCTGACGGGGAATTCGTCTACATCACCAAGGGCGACACAACGCTATCCATCGCCGATCCGGATACTGTGGTGCAACCGTTAACGCAGTCGGCAAATCTTGCCATTTTGGGAGGTGCGCGCGATCAATTCACGCCGTCAGCTGATCGCGCCTATTTGCGCGTGCTTGATGGCAGCTTCTCGATATTTGATTTAAGCGATCCGCTGGCGCCGAGGTTTTTATCGAATTTCTTACCGCCAAGACCACAAGTAGCCTCCGTCGTCGCGGCTGACAATTATGCGTTTATGGCTAACACCTTTCATCAGGCGATACAGGTGGCCGACGTCAGCAATGGATCACGGCCGGTTATTCTGGCAGTCAACGTGCCGCTCTATAATGGCAGCTATGTGAATGGTGATGAAGGAATCAGAAGAATGGTTCTGGATGGCCAGCGCATTTTTGTACCCTGGGGCCACAGCGATGGTTATGGCGTGCCGGACTGCCTTGATCAAGGTGCTGGCGCTGTCGGCGGATTGTTCACGGTGGATATTGCCATACCCACTGCTCCCGCCATCGCGGGGCATGTGTGCTTGCCCGAGGAAGCTGAGGCAGTTGCGGTAACCGCCGATCATGCTTATGTGACACTGGGAAATCGCTTGCTGCAGGTCGTCGAGATCAATGATCTTTCGCAACCCGCCCTCGCTGGCAGCGAGCAACTCTCTGCAATCGCCAGATCGGTTGCCGTTGCCAATGATCACGTCTGGGCAACCGAAGGTGTCAACGGTATTGAAATTGTCGACGTCAGCGACTCAGCCACACCGCAATTAATTACCGGCATCAACACGCCTGGCGACGCCGGCGGTGTCGCCTTCAAAGGCAATTATGCGTATGTCGCGGATGGCATCAGTGGGCTGCTAATGTTTGATATCAGCAACCCGGCAACGCCAAAACTGGTCACCAGCGCCAGCACGCGCGGTGCTGCCATTTCGGTTTTCTTTAAGGACGATTATCTTGTTGCTGGTACTACGCACGGTATTGAAGTATTTCGCACGTTGCCTGCGTCCGATTGACAGTCTTTATTAGTAACTGGTTTTTCTCTACAAAGTGAATCCCCGGTTCTGCCGTGGGATTCACTGCAAAAAACGGATTCGCATCACTTCCAGACTCATCCGAATCACTTCCAGACTCATCCAGATCACTTCGGAACTGATACGGATCACTTCAGAACTGATCCAATTGACTAATTAACTGATCCGAATCACTTCGGAAGTGATCCATTTGATCTTTTTAGTCAATCCATTCACTTCCGAACTGATCCGATTGACCTTTTTACTCATCCCAATCACTTCCGCAGTCAATCCGATCACTTCTACACTGAAACACATGACCACCCAGTTTCGCTTTTGTCGAAATTCTCACCAACCATGACATCAGCGGATGAAACGTGCGCGGACTGGTATAGAATCGGCCGTTACGCCACCCATTGGCATTACTGGCAGGAACCTCTCTTCCATGATTGAAATCCTCAAAGCAGGTAAAGACCTGCGCCGCCTGAACGAACTCAGCAATATTCTGATCAAGTACGGCTTTGGTGATCTGATCCGCCGCATGGGCCTGGCTGAGACGCTGGAACGGGCCGGCAAGCTGATCCGCTATCAGATGTCCGAGGATTTCCTGCACCTGCAACCGCCTGAGCGCGCCCGCCGCGCCATGGAGGAAATGGGCCCTACCCTGATCAAGCTGGGCCAGATCCTGGCCACCCGGGTGGATCTGTTCCCACCCGAATGGATCACAGAGTTCGGCAAGCTGCAGGACGAAGTTCCGCCCGTCCCCTTCGCCGACCTGCAGCCGCAAGTGGAACGCTCACTGGGTCAGCCGCTGAACCGCGTGTTCCGCACCGTAGACGAGAGGCCCCTCGGCACCGCATCGATGGCGCAGGTGCATCGCGCAACCACGGTGAAGGGCGAAAAAGTCGTCCTGAAAATCCGCAAGCCCAATATCAGCGACAAGATCGAGGCCGACCTGCGCCTGCTGAAATACGTGGCCAAGCTGGCAGAAAGCCAATCCTTCGAATTGAAGCGTTACAGCCCGTTCCAGATCGTGCGCGAATTTGAACGTTCGTTGCTGCGGGAACTGGATTTCAGCGTGGAATGCAAAAACGCCGAACGCATCGCCCACAATCTGCGCCGTTTTGATTTCGTGAAGATTCCGCGCATTTATTGGGAGTGGACCTGCGAAGATCTCAACGTGCAGGAATTCATCGACGGCATTCCCGCCCGCAACGTGCGCGAGATCGATGCCGCCGGCCTGGACCGCAAACTGATCGCCCGTCGCGGCGCCAAGGTCGCCTGGCACATGATGCTGGTGGACGGTTTTTTCCACGCCGATCCGCACCCCGGCAATATCCTGGTGCTACCAAAAAACCAGATCGCGATTCTGGATTTCGGCATGGTGGGCAAGCTGTCCAACACCCGTCGTGATCAATTGATGAAGCTGGTACGCCACGCCGTGTTCCGCGAAATTCCCGCCGCTGTGCGCATCCTGCAGCAGTGGTCCAACAAAAGCGGCAACTTCGAACAGCTGGTCAGTGAATGCGACGATTTCATGCAGCAGTACTACGGTGTGCCGCTGGACCAGATCAATGTGCCGCAACTGATTACCCAGGCGGCCGACACGCTGCGCGAACACGACATCGCGCTGCCGCCGGACATCGCCATGCTCGCCAAAACCTGCATCACGCTGGAAGGTTTCGGCCGGCTGCTGTATCCGCAGTTCGATCTGATGCAGGAAGGCGAAGAGCTGATCAAGCTGTGGGGCAAGGAGCGCTACAAGCCGGGCAATCTGGTGAAGAAGCTGGGCCTGCGCGCGTTCAATTATGTGGACGGTCTGTTCGATGAAGACGACGTCGTCAGCCCAGCCGACTATTCGACATCGCTTAACGGCATCGACCGTGGCTTGGTGGAACGGCTCGCGAAACGGCAGGAACGTCTCAAGTACCGGCAGATTCAATTGATGGTGGCTGTGGGTGCGTTGTTGTCGTCCACTTTGTTGATGCTGCTGCCGGAAGGTCCCAAATTGTGGGGCATGCATGTGGTCGGGATCGTGCTGTTCCTGGGTTCCGTCGTCAGTATTCAGTGGCTGTTATTTCTGCTTTGGTGGGGCCACCGCAGTACAGATTGAGTACAGGTCGATACCCTGATGCGCGCTCGGGTCCTATACTGATCAGATTGACAGCGGACGGAACCGACATGCAGCCAGATCCTGACGACGCCCCGCCTTCCCTGCACGCGCACGATCAAGGCCCGCCACGCCCAGCCTTTCCCTGGGATCGCAGCTTGCGGTTCCGGATGGCGTGCGGGCTGGTGGCACTGTTCGTGGGGCTGGTGGCCGTCAGTCTGGGCGTGATCTGGTGGCAGGGCCTGCCGCTCCTGATCCAGGAAAGCCGCCAACTGAATCGCCAGATCGGTGAAAATCTAGCCGCTACTTTAAGCCAGCAATTCAAACAGGCCGCCACCCTGTCTCGCGCCATAGCGCAGGTGGCAGAAACACTGCCTTACGACGACGCCACCTACCGCCAACTGATTCCTCATCTATTGGATGTGCCCGAGCTGCGCACCTTGATCGCGGGCGGTGGGCTCTGGCCCGAACCCCGTGTGTTCGATCCCAACCGGGATCGGTTGGCGTTGTTTTGGGGCCGCGACCAGGCCGGCGTGTTGCAATTCTTCGACAACTACAACGATCCTGCCGGCAACGGCTACCACAAGGAAGAATGGTATGTGCCGGCGCGGCTGCAACCGCGGGATCAGGCGTACTGGTCACGCTCCTACACCGACCCGTATTCGTTACAACCGATGGTCACCTGCACCACACCGTTCCGGCGCGCAGGTGTGTTTGCCGGCGTTGCCACCGTCGATCTGAAACTGGAAGGCGTCAACGCACTGCTGCAGGAAAAATTTCGCGACCGCCCGGGCTACGCCTTCGTGGTGGATCGCAACAACAAGTTCATCGCCTTCCCGCAACTGGAGCTGGTGCGCACCGAGCGCGCCGACATTAGAAACAGCGGCACACCGACGGCCGATTTCAGTTTCGTGGGCGAACTGGCGCTGGTAAATCCGGTATTCCAGCCAGTGGCGGAACAGCTGACCCTGCTCAACCAGCGCGACAGCAGTCAGGCTGATCAGGACAGTGAAGCCGTACAGACGCTGGCGCAGGCCATTCACACATCCAGCTACCAGATTGACCGCGCCGAGGCCGGCGTGATCGCCCACAACCTGATGGCGCCGGAATCCGGTAAACCCGTCACCCTGGCCCAGTTCAGTCTGGACGACGACATCCTGTTGCGGCAGCCAGCAGACGTGGTGATCCACCAGATGCCGCACACCTCCTGGAAAATTGTCAGCGTATTTCCGCAGACGGAAACCACCCGCTCCGCCATGACCATCAGCCGCAGCCTCACGTTGGGCAGCCTCGCGGGAATCAGTCTGGCAGGCGCATTGTTCGCGCTGTTTTTGTGGCGCGTACTGTTGCGACGCCTGGCCCAGATGACGCGTCAGATCCAGGACGCGGCGGAACAGGATGTCACCCAACGCATTTCGCTGGTGCGTCATCGCAACGAAGACGAACTGGATCTGCTGGCGCATTGGTACAACCAGCGCACGCGTCAATTGCATGCCGCGCTGCTGGCGGCCCACGGTGGCACCCACCAATTGGCACAGGAAAATGCCGCCCACCGCACAACAACCAGTTTGCTGGAAAAAACCCTGACACTGCAGCGCACGCTTCTGGACAGTGCCAACCTGGTCATCCTGCGCCTGGATCACGACGGCATGATCCAGCACTGCAATGCCGGCGTGACACGATTTCTGGGTTACCGGGAAACAGAACTGATCGGCAAGATGTTTCCACAACCGCTGATTGACCCCGAGCAATTACAAACGCGGCAGCAAGAACTGCGGCATCAGCTGGATCATCCTTTGGAGGGTTTTTCCCTGTTCAGCGCAATGCCGGAAGCACGGCAATGGACATTGAAACACAAGGACGGCCATACAGTGCGCATGCTGGTGGATATCAGCCCGGTGCAGGATGCCAACGATCCTGTTGGCGGTTGGGTGGTGGTTGGCACCGACATTTCCCGACAGGTGCAGCCATTGCAAATTCCGGAGGACGTCGCGACGCCAGAGCCGGAATCGAAATCCGACACCACACCGCCCGGCGCTTCATCCTCACTATCTTCTCCCTCTTCCCCATCCCATGCTTCCGGCAACAGCAGCGCCAGCCCCGTTTTCCTGATGCAACTGGCGCAGGAACTGCGCGCAACGCTCGCCAGCCTATTGGGCTTCACGCATCAACTGCAGAAAAAATTCAGTGCCAACGAAGCCCTCGCCAGCATCGAACGTAACGCCGGACAATTGCTGGCGCTGGCGAATGGGTTATTGGAATTGTCCCGACTCGATGCCGGCCAACCGGAACTCACCCCCGCCGAATTCAACCTGAGCGAACTGGTGGACGAAGTGCACACGGAACTGCGGCCTCTGCTGGAAGGCAAGCCGGTGGACTACGGCTACCACGTGCCGAAGGACCCAGTATTAATGCAAGCCGATCGCCGCAAGATCCGACAGATCCTGTTCAACTTGTTGAGCCACGCCATTCGCACCACCGACCACGGCAGCATCGACGTTACCCTCACCCACAGCGACACCAGCGGCCATGTTCGCCTGATCCTGAGTGATACCGGCCGCGGTTTTTCCGCCGAAACCAGTCAACGTCTGTTTCAAGCAGACACGCCACTGGATGGTTACGTCGGTCAGCCGCCGGGCCAGGGGCTGGATTTATTCCTCACCGGGCAATTGGTGCGCTTGCATCAGGGCACGATCAGCGTGGGAAATGCGCCGGGCAAAACGACACGCATCACGCTGGATTTGCCTTTGCATCCCGCAGCAGCCCCCGACATGAAATGAAACATTTTCATCGTTTTGGCGAGTGAAAATCCGAAACACCTTTTCGCATTTCCTGCCCCGCCATTTTGAAATCCTGAATAAACAGTTGTTTTTCATTACACCAATCGCGCATCAGCAACTCTGAAAAAATACGAGAACATCGTGGCGAGTTTTCAAATGTTTTTTGTCCACGCTTGCATCTCGCGACAGACTATTTTTCCCGCACTTGCTGATGACGACAAACAAGCCCTTCCGCCTTTTGACGCCCCGGAACCCCAGTGCCAACCTAATTTGAGATCAGATTTTGCCGTAACCAAAATAAATACAAGGCTTGAAGGAGAACACAATGAAACCCGCCTCCGGTTTCGCCTTTCCCGTTCTGACATTAGCAACACTCTTCCTGTTATCTGGCTGCGGCGGTGGTGGCAGTTCCAACTCATCCGGCAGCAACGATACTAGCCGCGCAGCCACCGACAGTGGCTCATCAACCGCGGACACCGCTTTCGACAGCGCGGCATTTTTTCAGGCCCGCATTCAACCTCGCCTCACATTCTGCGCTACCTGCCATGTCGCAGGCGGCCTTGCTGACACTGATGAAGGTGACGGCTTGCTGTTATCCAGCAACAGCGCGCAACACTACGACGATTTCCACGCGTCCTGGCGCGAACTGGGCGAAGGCACCACGAACAATCCGCTGCTGACGAAAAACGCGTTGATGAGTGAAGTCCACAGCGGCGGCAAAAGCTGGCCCGTGGGCAGCGAGGCCTATACCGATGTTTCCACTTTGTTCGGCTGCTGGGATGATCCTGAAAGCTGTGCCGGTGAAACCGAAGAACCACCCGTGGTGGACGACAATGATCTGCCACTGCTGGACCCTGCTCCGGTAAAAGCCCCAATGGTGGCCGGCTGCGAAGGCAAACCCGACGACACTCCGCTGCCACTCGATCCGCGCAGCCTGGTGGTGGAAGGTGTGAACAAGCCCGGCCTGGCAGTGCAGTTCAACGCCTATTGGGTGGACGTGCACAACCCATTGCCGCCTTACCGCGCCAACCCACTGCAACGGGCACAAACCTGCGGCGAATGGAAAGCGCGCGTCGCTGAAGGCGAGTATCAAGTGAAATTTGGCTCCCGCTTCATGGGTGGCCTGAAGCTGTTCACGCCACGCAATTACCGCCTGCTGTGGAAATCCTGGGGCCTGAAGGAACGCCCGGATAATTTCGACGAGGAAATAATCAAACGCTACGGTCTGGTGAAAGCGGATTTCCGCAA
>DATLII010000526.1:0-2945 GCA_035539495.1 Dongiaceae bacterium | reverse complement strand
TCGCCGGAATGGCGCCTGTTCGTGATTACCGGTTTTCTTGGTGGACTGACCACGTTTTCTACTTTTTCGGCGGAAGTGGTCAGTCTTCTGCAGCAAGGTCGGTTGCTATGGGCAGGTGGCGCTATTGCGGCACATCTGGTCGGCTCACTGGCACTGACGCTGCTGGGCATTGCTACGGTGACGATGCTCAAGCCGGGCTGAATATTTCAGTCCCTCGACTCTTGAAAAACCACCCTATTGCAAATATTGGCGGAAATGCCGCGCAGCTTATTCCTTCGCGCTCGCTGCCAATTGCGCAGTATAACCCGCACGAAAATCCGGATAGCGGAAACGGTACCCCAATCCCCGCAGCCGGTCATTGCGACAGCGCTTGTTCTGCGGCGCATCGGCGGGCGCGGTGGTCAACACCGGGGCCGGCGCCTGCAGATAATCCGCCAGCCAAGTACATACGGTTTCCTCACTGGCAGGATCATCGTCCACACCCAGATAACAATCCGCCAGCGCCAAGCCCGCTTCGTTCTGTTCCAGCAGAAATTGCAGCACGCCCACGCAATCATCCTGATGAATGCGATTGGTGTACTTGGGCGGCAGCGATTGCACATTGCATCCGGCCTTCACCCGATTGATCAGCCAGCTACGGCCTGCGCCATAAATACCGCCAAAGCGCACACTGGTGGCGAGCACACCGCTATTCCACAGCAATTGCTCCGCCTCCAGCATGCGCACGCCGTTGAATTCCACAGGCTGCGTCGGGCTGGCTTCGTCCACCCAACTGCCATCGTCCTGCGCATACACCGCGGTGCTGGAGACAAAGAAAAAGCGTTTCAGCGGATGGCCCTTCAGCGCCGCCAACAGATTCCGCACGGAACCGGGATAGGCAGCCGCATAACCGGCATCACTGCGCTCGCCCGGCGTCGCGGTGTGCACCACGTAATCGATGGGCGTTGAAAACAAAGCAGGATCCAGCGGCGCGCTGAAATCCGCCTGAATCAGCTGAAGCGGCATCACCACCGCAGAACGGCGCAAACCAATCACCTGATGCCCGGCCTGCTGCAGACGCAAGCCCAGCGCGCTGCCGATGGCACCGCAACCTGCCAGTAACACCGTACTCATAGTGCAAATCCTTTCCTGATTCGATGCAGACAATAGATAAAGTCTTGGGATGTTTTGCGTTTGATGGGTGTATGCTATCGTGCGCCGATTCAGAATTCAAAACCGCGAGCCCATCATGACTCTCACTGAACTCAAATACATCGTCACCTTGGCCCAGGAACGCCATTTCCGCAAAGCCGCGGAGCGCTGTTTCGTCAGCCAGCCCACCCTCAGCGTCGCCATCAAGAAGCTGGAGGATGAACTGGACGTGGTGATCTTCGAGCGCAACCGCTCTGATGTGCGCCTGACGTTGGTCGGCGAACGCATCGTGGGGCAGGCACGCAAAGTGCTGGAAGAAGCCGAGATCGTGAAGCTGCTGGCGCAGGAAGGCAAGGGCCAGCTCAATCTGCCATTGCGGGTGGGCGCCATTTTCACCGTCGGGCCGTACCTGTTCCCCCATCTGATCCGCAGCATCAAACCCATCGCGCCGGACATGCCGCTGATCCTGGAAGAAAACTACACCAGCGCCCTGCGGCAGAAACTGCGCAACGGCGACCTCGACGTCATCATCATTTCGCTGCCGTTCGAAGAGCCGGACGTGGAAATTCTGGATCTATACGACGAGCCGTTCGAAGTGCTGGTACCGGCACGGCATCCACTGGCACAGCAGGAAAAAATCACCCGCAAGCAACTGGAAAAAGAACGGGTGCTGCTGCTGGGCGAAGGACATTGCTTCCGCGAGCAAGTGCTGAATGCGTGCCCCGGCATTGCCCGCTCCGGTGAGAATCACAGCCTGCCACAAGGCACATCACTGGAAACCCTGCGTCATATGGTGGCATCGGGCCTGGGCCTCACCATCGTGCCCAGCTCCTCCAACGGCCAACATATTTACGATGAAGATACCCTGGTGGAACGGCCCTTTGCCGGCAAAATTCCCTATCGCCGCATTTCCATAGTCTGGCGTCAGCGCTTCTCGCGGCCAAAAGCGGTCGAGGCACTGGTGGAAGCCATCACCAGCTGCTCACTACAAGGCGCGGCTAATCTCGGATGAGCGGGGATTTTTTTGCCACCACGCCGGTGACGCAATTGCGTGGCATCGGTGCGGCCCAGGCGGAGAAACTGGCGCGGCTGAATATTTTCACGTTGCAGGATGTGCTGTTCCATCTGCCGTTCCGTTATGAAGATCGCACTCGCCTTACACCGATCGGCGCGACACGCGATGGCAGCGAAGCCTTGATTCAAGGCCGCGTTTTGTTGGCCGATGTGGTGATTCGCAAACGCCGCAGCCTGCTGTGTCGCATTGAAGATGGCACCGGACAGATCACGCTGCGATTTTTTCATTTCTCCGCCACGCAACAGAAACAGTTTCAGACCGGTGCCATCGTGCGCTGCTACGGCGAAGTGCGCATCACCGCGCTGGGCAAGGAAATCGCGCATCCGGAATATCGCGTGCTGGAAAGCGCCGATGTACCGGTTGCCGCCGCGTTGACTCCACTTTATCCCGCTACCGAAGGCATCCAGCAACCCAGCCTGCGTCGCCTCAGCGATCAAGTGCTGGCGCTGCTGGGAAAATCGCAAGCGGTCGCAGAACTGCTGCCGGTGGATACACTGCACAAAGCGCAATGGCCGTCGCTGACAGAAGCATTGCATTTCGTGCACCGGCCGCCACCGGATGCACCCGTTCAAACGTTGCTGGACGGCACGCATAAAGCTCAACAACGCCTGGCATTGGAAGAACTCACTGCGCACAACCTGAGCCTGCTGAAATTGCGCGATCGGGTGAAACGGCAAACCGCCGTAGCGCTGTAGGCGCAATCCAATTTGGAACAATTGTTATTGCGCAATCTGCCCTT
>DATLII010000525.1:0-1740 GCA_035539495.1 Dongiaceae bacterium | reverse complement strand
GCTTCAATGCATCCAGCAATTCCAGCGTGAAGTATTCGCTGCGGCGCGGATCGCAGGCCAAGGTCGCCAGGGAATCCAGCACCGGCATCTTGCCGAGGAAACTGCCGTAATTGGTTTCCAGACCCCAGAATGCCAGCAGGTAATGGGGCGGCACGCCGTATTCCTGTTCCAATCGCTGCAGCAGGGCGCTGTGTTTGCCCAACAGCTTGCGGCCCTGCTCGATCCGCTGATCGGTGACACGCAAACTCAGGTAGTGTTGAAACGTTTCGCTGAATTCCGGCTGCTTGCGGTCCAGCTCGATCACACGCGGTGCATATTGGACCTGACCCAACACCTGATCCACCGTAGCAGATGAAATGCCACTATTGCGCGCACGCTGCTGCAGATGCGGAATACAACTGGTGAAATCTGCAGGTGGAACCGTGGGCTCAGGCGCAACGGCTGGCGCAACAACCTCGACGGGAGCCGCCGGCGTCGTGTCTGCCGGAGCAGCGGGCGTAGGTTCGGCCACTTCCTGCGTGGCGCAGGCTGCAAGAGAAAAGGCCAGCAACACTGGAGCGAAAAATGGCAGTGAACGGCGAGTACAAACGGGGGCAATGCGGGTGACAGCGGTGCGAAGCAACATCGTGTCCTTCAATTTGTTCTAGTGGGAGTGTTGTTGTTTTACCTCATCATCGCGGGAAGGGAAAGGGTTCGGCGTCAACATCCGAACCCATTGCGTTACCGTCGCGCCAGCTCAGCGCTTGGCGGCCTGGTACACGCCCTGGCTACGCAGGTATTCCTCGTAGCTGCCGCTGAAATCCACGATTTTGCCGCCGGGCTGCATGTCGACGATGCGCGTCGCCACCGATGACACGAATTCGCGATCGTGGCTGACGAAAATCAGCGTGCCAGGGTAGTTTTCCAGCGCCAGGTTCAGCGCCTCGATGGATTCCATATCCAGGTGGTTAGTGGGTTCGTCCATCACCAGCACGTTGGGTCGCTGCAGGATCAGTTTGCCGAACAGCATGCGCCCCTGCTCACCACCGGACAGCGACTGCACTTTCTTGTTGATATCATCCGCCGAGAACAGCATGCGGCCCAGGGTGCCGCGAATCAGTTGCTCATCACCGCGCTCGGGCTTCCACTGCATCATCCACTGGAACAGGGTCAGGTTGTCGGAAAAGTCGTCGCCGTGATCCTGGCTGTAGTAACCAATCTCGGCGTTCTCGGCCCATTTCGCTTCGCCCGCCTGCGGCGTCATTTCGCCCAGCATGGTGCGCAGCAGTGTGGTTTTACCGATTCCGTTGGGGCCTATGATGGCAACACGCTCGCCGGCTTCCACCAGCAGACTGAAACGTTTGATCAGCAGGTTGTCGCCGAAGCCCTGGTTCAGGTCGATCAGTTCCAGCGCCTGCCGATGCAGTTTTTTGTTCTGGTCGAAACGAATGAACGGACTCACTCGGCTCGACGGCTTGATTTCGGTCAATTCGATTTTATCGATCTGCTTGGCGCGGGAGGTGGCCTGTTTTGCTTTCGATGCATTAGCAGAGAAACGGCTGACAAAGGTTTGCAGCTCGGCGATTTTCGCCAGTTTCTTTTCGTTGTCCGCCTGCATCTGTTCGCGTGCCATGGTGGACGCGGTCATGAACGAATCGTAATTGCCGGGGTAAATCTTGATTTCACCAAAATCCAGATCCGCCATGTGCGTGCACACGCTGTTCAAGAAATGGCGGTCGTGGGAAATGATGATCATGGTGC